>JAGAIK010000104.1 GCA_017626625.1 Roseburia sp. | reverse complement strand
TATTTTTCCATTGAGGTGGCAAACAGCATTCCTGTGGAAAACGAGGGCAGAAAGAAAGACCGGAACCATGGGTTTGGAATCCGCAAAATAGAAAATGTGGTAGAAAAATACGGAGGAAGGTTTGAAAAGAAGTCAGAGCAGGAAATGCTGTCCATAACCGTATATCTGCCTATTTAAAGCATATGGCACAAAGGAGAGAGACATGAAAATTGCATTGTGTGATGACCAGAAAAGCATTTGGGAGGAGTTTGGCGGGTTCATAAAAAAATTTGATGAAACCCGGCGGCTGCAGAGTGATTTATGCTATTTTTCAAAGCCTTCCGATTTGTTTTCTTATTTGCAGGAAGAGACGGTGGACCTTATTTTTATGGACCTTGAATTTCCGGAGGCAGCAGAGGACGGGATTTACTGGCTGAAAAAGATAAATCAGTATTTTCCCCATATACTGTTCATTATTCTTACTGCCTATGAAAACCGGTATAAGGAAGGATTTGAAGCGAGAGCTTTCCGCTTTATGACGAAGCCTGTGGAAGAAAAAGAATTGTTTGAGTATCTGACTGCCGGCATGGAGGAGCTGCGGCTTACGGAAAGCATTTCCCTGATGAGGCGCGGCATTCCCCACAAAATACTGCTTAAGGATATCTGCTACCTTTCCGCCCAGTCCGGCGGGAGCGAGCTATGGACAGGAACCAATATGTACTGCTGCGAGGAAAGTCTGCTGCAGTGGGAAAAACGATTGCCGGAGACGGTGTTTTTCCGCTGTCACAGCAAATATCTTGTAAATCTGGCGCATGTGGCAAAACTGGAACACCAGACCATAACCCTTGCAAACGGAAAGAAAATCCCGGTTTCCCGCAGAAGATGGAAGGCGTTCCAGTTGGCATATATGAAATTTGATACAAAGGATTATTGATTCTGCATATATTCGTGCATGGATTCCGCCACAATCTTGCTGTGCGCCACCGCTTCCACCACCGTGCGTGCGCCGTTTACCACGTCGCCGGAAGCAAAGACGCCGGGACGGCTGGTGTGCCCTGTCTCATCCGCTATCAGAAGCCCACGCTCGTTGGCGGTCAGCCCCGTAGTGGTGTCTACGATACGGTTCTGGGGTCCCTGGCTGATGGAGATAATGATGCTGTCCGCCGGATAGAGCTGCTGCGAATCCGGAACATCCCGGAAAGTGCCGTCCTCCTCCTCGATAATATCTTTAAAAATAACACCCTCGTCCGTGATTTCCACAGGAGCCTTGTTGTATTCAAACTGAACCCCCTCTAACTTGGCATAGCTGAATTCATGCTGGCTGGCGGCAACCTTTTTCGTGATGGAAAAGCAGGTCAGGTAGCGGACGCCCTTGCGGATAGCGGTTCTTGCCACATCCATGGCGGCGTTTCCGGCGCCGATGACAATGACCCGCTCCCCTAAGGAATAGCTGTCCGGGTTATTCAGGTAGTTGATGCCGAAATGTACATGTCCCAAGGTTTCCCCCTTGATGTGCAGGGCGTTGGGCTTCCAGACTCCGGTTCCCACGAAAATAGCTTTGTAGCCGTCGCGGAACAAATCGTCGATGCCGATGGCGCTGCCGATATGGGTGTTGGGGCGGAATTTAATGCCCTTTAAGTCTAAATGGCGGTACTTGATGTCGTCTAACACGGACTTTGGCAGACGAAATTCCGGTATGCCGTAGCGGAGTACCCCGCCGATTTGGTCCTTGCCCTCAAAAATTGTCACGTCATAGCCGTAGCGGGCGAGAAGAATGGCGATGGTAAGCCCTGCCGGACCGGAGCCGATGATGGCTGCCTTTATGCCGTTAGAGGGCGCAGGACCGTTGGTCATTTTGTTTGCGTAGGTGGTGGAAATGTAGTTTTCAATGGTTGAAAAGTGGACGGGCGCTCCCTTTCTGCCCAGCACACAGTGTCCCTCGCACTGGTTTTCGTGGTTGCACACCAGACTGCAGACCGTGGTCAGCGGGTTGTTTTCAAAGAGCATCCGCCCGGCGTCGTCTAAACGGTTGTCCTTTAACAGCCGGATAACCTCCGGAATCGGGGTGTTGATGGGACAGCCCTTCTGACACTGGGGCTGCTTGCAGTTCAGGCAGCGGTTTGCCTCGTCCATCACATGTAATGCCATAATTTAGTTCCTCCCTCAATACAGAATAAGAAAATGCTGCCGGACACAGACAAAAGTTCTGCGAAACGGCAATTTACCAGTAGTTTAACATAAGTAAAGTTATTGTGTCAGCAATGTACCTGTTTATATACAAAACGGAACGGTATTTTTACAGATACAATCCAAGCGGAATCTTAGCGGGTTCCCCTCTTGTGCATTTTTAACGCCTCCGTTATAATAATCCCATGAAATCAGTGTCCTGACCGGGGATAACGGGACAGGACATATGCAGTGGAAAGGAGAAAAAACGATTCATTATGGACGAAGGCGACAGTGAAAGTGATACCAATCCTCCGTTATATCATAGATTAAAATGGATAGGGCGAAGCCTGTACTTGCGCGAGTGAGAAACAGGCTTTGTCCTTTTGCATTTTAAGAAACAGCTATGATATATTTTTGGAGGAAACAAGATGGAAAATTCAATTATTTTAATGATATTGTTACAGGTTGTATTAATCTTTTTAAATGCGGTGTTTGCCTGCGCAGAAATTGCAGTTATCTCTATGAATGAGAACAAGCTGGCAAAGCTGGCGAATGAGGGGGATAAGCGCGCCATACGCCTTGCCCGCCTGACAGAGGAGCCGGCGAGGTTTTTGGCAACGATTCAGGTTGCCATCACCCTGTCGGGATTTTTGGGAAGCGCCTTTGCGGCGGAAAACTTTTCCGATGTCATTGTGGAAGGGCTTTTGGGGCTTGGAGTGCCTGTCCCGGAAAAAACCTTAAGTACGGTTTCCGTGATTTTCATTACCATTATTTTATCTTATTTTACGCTGATTTTCGGTGAGCTTGTGCCGAAGCAGATAGCCATGAGAAAAACCGAGGCCATGGCGCTTGGAATGTCGGGCTTAATCAGCGCCATAGCAAAAATTTTCACTCCGTTAGTCTGGCTTCTGACCGTTTCCACCAACGGCGTGCTCCGGCTGATAGGAATAGAACCCGGCGCCCAGGAGGAACAGGTGGGAGAGGAAGAAATCTGCATGATGGTGGACGCAGGCAGCGAGAAAGGCACCATAGATGACGAGGAAAAGGAATTTATCAAGAATGTCTTTGAGTTTGACGACCTGTCCGCAGATGAAATTGCTACCCACCGGACGGATATTGTCATGCTGGATTTGCAGGATTCCATGGAAACCTGGCAGGAGGAGATTTTACATAGCAGACATAGCAGATACCCGGTTTGTGATGATTCGGCGGACAAAATCGTGGGAATCCTCCATGCAGAGGAATACTTCCGCATCGAAGATAAAACCAGGGAAGCAGTCATGGAACAGGCGGTAGTTCCTGCCTATTTTGTGCCAGACAGCGTGAAGGCGGATGTCCTTTTCAAAAACATGAGAAATGCCAACCAGACCATGGCAGTTGTCTTAGATGAATACGGCGGAATGAGCGGTATTGTCACCTTAAACGACTTAGTGGAGCAGTTGGTGGGTGAATTGTGTGACGGCACGGCGGGAAAAGAGGAGGAAAACTTCATCGAGGCTGTGGAGGAGGGAATCTGGAAAATCCACGGCAGCGCACCGATTGACGAGGTACAGAAAGCCTTAGGGGTGCCGCTGCCCTGCGAGGAGTATGAAACCTTTAACGGCTTGATTTTTGATACCCTCGGAACCATACCGGAAGACGGCTCTGATTTGGAGATGGAGGCGTCGGGGCTTTGCATTCAGGTGACGGAAATCAGGGACCACCAGGTGGAGACTGCAATCGTCCGGTTAGCGGTTTCCGCCTGAAAGAAGAAAATACGGAAAGTGCCGTTTTGTTGCTAGGAAAAATGGGAAAATAATGCTATAATATTGAAAAATGCAGACAAGATTGCCCGGCACAGCGGATAAAACCCGGAAACAACCTGGGCAGAAAGTGTGATAGTATGGGTGGAGAAACAGATAAAGTGAGAAGCAGCACAGCGGATACAGTCCTGGAGTCAATGGATAAGAAGGATTTTGAGCTTTATATTTATTCCCTGCGCAAAATGGCGGAAAATAATCTGGAGAGCAACCGTACCTATATGACGGACCTGTATAATCTGCGGGCATTTCAGTATAAGGCGGGAGAGGAAATGCTGGAGAATCCCCAACTGAAATTTGCTATGATCGTTTTAGATTTTGCAAATTTCAAGTCCATCAATGAATTTTGCGGACGGAATGTAGGGGACGGTCTGTTAAAGTGCACGGCGGACGCTCTGCGGGAGCAGATGGGGGAGCATGTGGTGCTGTCCCATTTCAGGGCGGATATCTTTGCGTTGGTGATGCCTTTTGAAAAGGAAGAAGAGTTAGTGGACACCGTACTGCGGATTGACAAGAGGATTTCCGAATATAAGATACCCTATAAGGTGCTTCCCGCCTTCGGCATCTGCGTTGCGGAAAGCCCTGCCATGTCGGTGAGTCTGATGCGTGATTATGCCACGATGGCGCTAAATACCATCAAGGGCAAATTCTATGCGAAATATGCTTTTTTTGATGAAAAAATGCGCAGTCAGATGCTTCTAAATAAAATGATTGAAAACGACATCGTGGGTGCCCTGGAGGAAGAACAGCTTCACTTGTATATACAGCCGAAAATAAATATGAACACAAAAGAAATCATAGGCGGGGAAGCGCTGGTGCGGTGGCACCATCCTGAGCGGGGCGTAGTTCCGCCGGGACAGTTCCTTCCGGTGTTGGAGAAAAACGGGCTGATTATTGATGTGGACATTTATATCTGGACCCGTGTATTCCAGTTTATCGGGAAACGGCTGTCGGAGGGAAAGCGGGCAGTGCCTATTTCCATCAATATCTCCCGTTCCCATGTGTTCGACAAAACTTTCCGGAAATGCTTGGTGGAACTGGCGCAGGAGTACCGGGTTCCCACGGAGTATGTGCTGCTAGAACTGACGGAAAGCGGATTTCTGGAAAACGAAGAGGTAATGTATGACAATATGAAATACCTGAGAAATTACGGCTTTACTCTGTCCATGGACGATTTCGGCACGGGATACTCCACCATGACCATGCTGAAAAACCAGCCGGTGGATGAGATTAAAATCGACCGGGGCTTTATCGTGGATATTGAGAATGCGAAGAGTAAAAGTATTGTGCGCCATACGATAGACATGCTTCACGAATTAGACATGAAGATTATTGCGGAGGGCGTGGAGGAAAAGACGCAGCAGGATTTTTTACTGCAGTGCGGCTGCAGCAGCGCTCAGGGCTTCCTCTACTATAAGCCCATGCCGGTGGAGGAGTTTGAGCAACTGTTAGATTAGCGGCTGCTTTTTAGCGCTATTTTGCCTTGTAATGAGACGGCAGATAGACTAGAATGACAGCAACAGAAAGAATATAGAAAAGAAAAAGGTATAAAAAGCGATGATGAAAAAAAGAAAGAAACATCTCTCCACTTTTCAGATTATCAGTATCGGGTTTCTGCTGTTGATTCTGTTTGGAGCGCTTCTGCTGATGCTCCCGTTTTCCACCAGGGACGGACAGGGAGCATCCTTTTTGGAGGCACTGTTTACCGCCACCTCCGCCTCCTGTGTGACAGGACTGATTGTACAGGATACGGCGACCTACTGGTCAGGGTTTGGACAGTTTATCATTATCCTTTTGATTCAAATCGGGGGGATGGGTGTGGTGACGCTGACGATTGCCATTACCATGATTTCCGGCAGAAAAATCGGACTTATGCAGAGAACCACCATGCAGGAGGCCATTTCGGCGCCGTATATGGGTGGAATTGTGCGGATGACAGGTTTCATTTTAAAGATGGTTGCACTTGTAGAGCTGTTGGGGGCGTTGGCGATGCTTCCGGTGTTTACGAAAGAATTTGGAATGAAAAGAGGAATTTGGTATTCTCTGTTTCATTCCATTTCTGCATTTTGTAACGCAGGATTCGACCTGATGGGGGTAAAGGAAAAGTTTTCCTCCCTTACGGACTATGCGGCGAATCCGGTCATTAACCTTACCATTATGGCGCTTATTGTGGTGGGAGGCATCGGCTTTACCACATGGAGCGATATCAAGACGAAGAAACTGCATTTCCGGAAATACCGGATGCAGAGTAAGGTGGTATTGGTGGTGACGGCAATGCTGATTGTTTTTCCGGCGCTGTTCTTTTATTTTTATGATTTTTCCATGGAAAAATGGGACGGCATTTCCACCGGAGAAAAAATATGGAGTGCGCTTTTTATGTCAGTGACGCCCCGTACTGCGGGCTTTAACACCATAGATTTAAACGCATTAAGCGAGCCGGGGATTTTGGTGACCATTATCCTTATGCTGATCGGCGGCTCCCCCGGCTCTACGGCGGGCGGTTTAAAGACCACCACCATTGCGGTGATTTTCCTCACGGCAATATCGGTATTCCGCAGGAAAGAGGATGCGAACTGCTTCGGACGGCGGATTGCGGAGGATACGGTGAAATATGCAGCCACCATACTGTTCCTGTATCTGGTGCTGTGCCTGTCCGGAGGAATTGCCATCAGTTGCTTAGAGGGGCTGCCGATTCTTACCTGTATGTTTGAGTCGGCGTCAGCCATCGGTACGGTGGGTCTGACACTGGGAATTACCACGGGACTTGGCAATGCGTCGAGGGTGATATTGATGATACTGATGTATTTAGGCAGGGTAGGCGGTCTGACGCTGGTATTCGCCGCAGTAGCAGGCGCCCGTGCCAACGGTTCAAGACTGCCTCAGGAAAAGATTACGGTAGGCTGATAAAGTACGCAGGAACGACCGGCTCTGTTCCGGTCGAAAGGAGACATAAGTGCAGATGAAAGGAAAAAATATGAAATCAATTTTATTAATCGGACTGGGAAGATTTGGGCGTCATATTGCCATTAAATTAAATGAATTAGGGCATCAGGTGATGGCGATTGATATACAGGAGGAGCGGGTGGATGCCGCGCTGCCCTTTGTCACCAATGCGCAGATAGGAGACTGTACCAATGAGGACTTTTTAGGCGCTTTGGGTGTGAGGAATTTTGATGTCTGTATTGTTGCCATCGGCGGGAATTTCCAGAACTCCTTAGAGACCACTTCCCTGTTAAAAGAGCTGGGGGCAAAGCTGGTGGTGTCGAGGGCAGAGCGGGACGTACAGGCAAAATTTCTGCTGCGCAACGGAGCGGATGAAGTGGTATACCCGGAAAAACAGGTGGCGGACTGGACGGCAATCCGCTACAGTTCCGACCACATCTTCGATTACATTGAGCTGAGCGGGGAATATGCTATTTTTGAGGTGGAAGTGCCGAAAGAATGGATTGGAAAGACCATCGGGGAGATTGACATCCGGCGGAAATACAATATTAACATCATGGCGACAAAGATGAATGGGGAATTAAATATCACCATCAGCCCGGATGTGAAATTTACGGAAAACCAGACCATGCTGGTGTTGGGGAAGAATAAGGACCTTCAGAAATGCTTCCATATATAAGGCAAAAATCAGGTGCTTGTGTATGGGAAAGGGTACTTTTTTGAAATCCGCACTAATGAAAAAATTTTTTCAACCGATATAGAAACTATAAAGCGAATTTCAAGGAAGAAAGGAGATGCCATTATGCGTATAGAGGCTTATAATCAAGTGGCACAACTTTACAATAAGAATAAGACAGTAAAGGCACAAAAGACAAACAGCGCAAGTGCTGCCCGCGATGAAGTACAGATTTCTTCATTCGGACGTGATTATCAGATAGCAAAACAGGCAGTGGCAGAAGCTTCGGATATCAGGGAAGATAGAGTCGCACAGCTTAAGGAAAGTGTCAACTCTGGTAATTACAATGTGGATGTGAATGATTTCGCGAACAGATTATTACAAAAGTACAATGCGTTAGTGTAAAAGTGAGGGCTGACTGTGGCTAGTTTAATGGAAGACCTTTTAGAGGTATTAGGAAAAGAAGAAGCGGAATACCGGAAACTGGTAGGGATTGCAGAGGAAAAAAGAGATGCGGTCATCAAGGGGGATATCAAGCTCCTTGATACGGTAACCGTCAAAGAGCAGGATGCGGCAAGCGCCCTTCTTAATCTTTCCAATAAAAGGAGCCAGGTGCTCACCGATATGGCAACCGTCCTTGGAAAAAATCCGGAGGAGATTACCATTACCAAGATGATAGGGTATCTGGAGAAACAGCCCGTGGAACAGGAAAAGCTGATAAAGCAGCGTGACCGCCTGCTTGAGGTGGGCACACAGATGCAGCTTTTGAACCGTCAGAATGAAGCACTTTTGCAACAGGCATTGGAACTGGTGGAATTTGACCTTACCTTGCTTAAGAGTATGCGACAGGCACCTGAGACTGCGAACTATGATAAAAACGCCTGCAATACGGGCGATATCTTAGGGAGCAGCGGCTTCGACGCCAAACAGTAGCAATAGCAGAGCAGGGAGGAAACTACCATGGCAAATGGTTTTGGAAGTATGTTTATCGGCGTTGCCGGTTTACAGAGCGCACAGAATGCGTTAAACACAACAGCAAACAACCTTTCAAATGTAGATACAACCGGGTATGTCCGTCAGCAGGTTTTATTTGCAGACCGTGATTATGTCACCTTTAATGAGACTGCGGCAGTCAGCAAGCAGCAGTCCGGTCTGGGTGTAAAAATCGGCGACGTAGTACATACCCGGGACGTTTTCTTAGACAGACTATATCGTACCACTTCGGGGCGGGAGGCATTTTATTCAGCCACCTATGAAGCCATTACGGAAGTGGAGACTTACTTTCAGGAATTAGAGGGAGAGGCATTTCAGGATGCTCTCACGGATTTCTGGGAGTCATTTCAGGAGTTCTCTAAAGCGCCGGACGACAGCATTTATCAGAATCTTGTGGTGCAGAAGGCACAGCTTTTTGTCAGCAGGTCTGACGCTGTTTATTCGGGTCTCAAGAGTTACCAGTACAATATTAATACGCAGATTAAGGACGATGTGAAGCGTGTCAATGAGTTAGGAAAGACCATCAGTGAGCTGAACATGAAGATTCAGAACATTGAGGCGGGAAACATTGAGACGGCAATGACTCTTCGGGATGCCAGAGACGAGGCATTAGATGAACTCGCCAGCCTTGTGGACATCAGCTATAAGGAGACGGTAAACGGCGTGGTGAAGGTCAGCATCGAGGGACAGGAGTTTATTGATGACCTGCGCTGTTACGAAATCGGGCTTAAGACAGATAAGTCCAATATGTTTGTGACTCCTTACTGGCCCCACCTTTCAGATGTGGCGAATGATGATTATACCTATGTATTTAATTTTAATAAAGATATTTCCACGGAGAACCAGAATGATTTAGGTGAGATTAAGGCGCTGCTTTTGGCAAGAGGCGATAAGGTGGCGGACTACACGGACGTTCTGGGAGTGAATAAGGACATCTACAACGATACCACGGATATGTCGGTTATGCTTCGGGTGGAGGCACAGTTCGACCAGATGTTCCACGGTATTGTGACAGCATTAAATGACATTTTCTGCCCCAATGTGGCGGCTTCCGAGTATCTTCCGGGACTGACGGGAGGAAATACCGTCACCATGACAGGACAGGGCGGAGTGACCTACACCGTAGATGAAAATACATTGATTTTAGATATGGATAACTGTTCTGTGGGAGCAGACGGAAAACTGCCGCCTCAGGAGTTGTTTACCCGTATCGGAACAGAGCGTTACACCGAGGTGTCCTATACCGACCCTGCGACCGGCGAGGCAAAGACTTATTATATCTATAATGAGGAAGACCCGTCAGACGGAACCAAGCAGTATACCATACGGAGCGTCAGCGTCAATGAGGCAGTTGTCTTAGATGAGACAGTGATACCGCATCTGGTGCAGAACGGGGACGTGAATCAGGCGTTGGGAGCAGCCCTTGCAGCGGCATGGGAAAAGGAAGGTCTGACCTTAAGCCCCAACGACACAAAGCCCTATTCTTTTCAGGATTATTACACGGCAATGACGGGAGAATATGCCACATACGGGGACGTTTACGGAGAACATGCGTCAGGGCTGCAGCAATCGCTTCTGACGGTGGATAATCAAAGACAGAATGTCATTGGCGTATCCTCTGATGAGGAGCTGACCTATATGATTAAATATCAGAATGCTTACAATGCCTCCAGCCGTTTCATCAATGTCATCAACGAAATGATTGAACATCTGATTACACAATTAGGCTAGTGTGCCGATGCGTCGGTATGACAGCGAAGGATGAATATACCGGCACATAAGCAAACAGAAAGAAAAGGGGTGCTTTATGCCATCAACATTTTTTGGATTAACCATCGCATCGTCTGGTTTGAGCGCTTACCAGGTTGCGTTAAATACAACTGCAAACAATATTTCAAATGTACAGACGGACGGCTACAGCAAGCAGGTGGCAAACCGGGTGGCGTCCGACCCTCTCAGGGTATATCAGAGATATGGTTCCGTGGGAACCGGTGTTACCACGACCTCCATTACACAGCTGCGGAACATCTACTACGATACAAAGTACTGGTATAATCAGGCGTCTGTGGGACTTTACGAGACGAAGTTAAATTATATGCAGCAGATTGAGAATTATTATATTGATGATGATTCTGCAAAGGGCTTCTCTACCATACTCAATACCATGTTTAATGCGTTAGATACCTTAAAGAGCCAGTCCGGTACCATGGACGCAAGGCAGGAGTTTGTGGGAAGCGTCCAGAATTTTGCCACTTTCTTCAATGCCACCTATCAGGGGTTATCCGAGATACAGAACAATGCCAACGAAGAGATTAAAAACACTGTGGCAAACATCAATGCCATTGCAGAGAAAATATCAAACTTAAATAAACAGATTAACGTTATTGAGGTACAGGGCGGATACGCCAATGAGCTCCGCGACCAGAGAGCGCTGCTGATTGATGAATTATCTTCTATTGTACCCACGGAGGTTTCTGAGATTCCGGTGAGAAATTCCAATTATCCGGAGATGGAGACGGGAGCGAACAACTATATTGTAAGAATCGGCGGGCAGACCTTAGTGGACGGCTATGAGTATGAGACTTTAACCTGTGTGGCGAGGGAACACAAGGTAAACCAGTGCGATAATGAGGGACTGTACGATATCAAATGGACCACCACAGGCAACACCTTTGCAGCAGGAGCGTCTTCTATGAACGGTTCCCTGAAGGCACTGTTTGACGTCCGTGACGGAAATAACGGGGAGAACTTTACCGGAGCGGCAAAAGTAATAAGCAGCAGGGAGGTACAGGTTATCAGCCCCTCCATTACATCGATAGAGGCAATGACCGTTCCGGAGACGGGAGTTTTGACGATTAACGGAAAAAGTTACAGCTATACGGATTTCTCCTTTGAATTAGATGACGAAGGGAATGTTACCTCCTATACCTTTCATCTGGAAAATGCTCTGAGCACAGAGGAAAGGCTGAAGGTAGACGGTATGAAAGCATCCATCGGCTCCTCGGTAGATTCCATGGGAATCCCTTACTATATTGCCCAGATGAATCAGTTCCTCCGCTCCTTTGGCTCCATGTTTAATGACATTATGCTAAAGGGAGAGGATTTAAACGGAGATGCCACAGATTATTATTCGTTTATTACGGGAACAGATTTAAACGGGGACGATTTCTTCTTTGGCAAGAGCGATGCACAATACGGAGGAACGGTAAGCTGCACCGACAGCAGCTATTATAAGCTGACAGCCGCCAATCTCTGTGCTTCTAATCTCTGTGTAAAGCAGCCGGAGAAAATAGCGACCCAGACGTTCCAGACGACGGAGAGCGGTGTAGATGATTATGATATTATGGAAGAACTTGCCAAATTAAAGAGCGATACCGTGGTTTTCCGCGGAGGCTCTGCAGACGGCTTCTTAAAATGTATGATTTCCGATGTCTCCATTGACGCACAGAAAGCGGAAATTTTCCAGAATAATTTCCTGAATATCCAGAGCCAGCTTGAGACACAGAGAATGTCCATTTCCGGCGTGGATGAGGATGAGGAAGCCTTGGATTTGATTAAGTTCCAGAATGCTTACAATCTTTCATCAAAAATGATTTCCGTCATGGCGGAAATCTATGACAAACTGATTCAGGAAACCGGTGTATAAGGGGGAAGATAAATGCGTATTACCAATAATATAATTTTGCATAATACATCCAGCAATATTAATGGAAATAAAGTAAATGTAGACAAGCTAAACCAGCAGATGTCCTCCCAGAAGAAGATACAGCGTCCTTCTGAGGACCCGGTGGTGGCAATCCGTGCCTTAAGGCTGCGCAGCAACTTAAGCGAGATTGAACAGTACTATGAGAGGAACATTCCCGATGCGGAGTCCTGGTTAGAGGTGACGGAGACTGCTCTTGATAATATGAAGAATATTTTGAAAGACATCCGTACCCAGTGTGAATACGGCGCCAGCGACCAGATAACCGCAGATGACAGAAAGACGATTTTAAACACGTTAGAGAAGCTGCGGGATCAGGTTTATGCGGAAGGAAACGCAGACTATGCGGGAAGAACCGTATTTACCGGATACCGTACCAATAAAAATCTGACGTTTACAGAAAATGAAGCGGATACCAGTTATGAGATTACCCAGAAATTCTCCTACTCGGATTTGGAGGAACACAGGTATTACGGCAACGAGGTGACAATGCCGCAGACAGAGTCCGACATCTTAAACAATCCGATTGAGGATCCGACAGACGCTGCATTCCAGCGTATCCGCTTTGCATACGGTGAGATTGACGGCCTTACAGGAGAAGTTGCAGGAACTCCGGCAACGGTGGAACTTGCCTACACAGATAAAGCAGGGGCGGACAAAACCATCAATGCGACAGTGTATGATACTTATGAGGACTGGCTTGCCGCCAGCGGCAACGGCACCTATGAAATTACCGACGGGGAAGCGGTGGTAATCCGCAACAGCGGCGAAGTGATTTTCAGTGCTTCTGCGGCTGCCACGGTCAAGACAGATGAGGCTCAGTTTGAAATCGAATATACGAAAACGGGCTTTGACAAGGGCGAGGTTCGTCCGGAATATTATTATGACTGTAAAAATATAACAGACCCGGCGAATACACTGGAATTTAAGCAGTTTGACGATGAGGGAAACCGCATTTATCAGGATATTGAATATATGGTGGCGGCAAATCAGACCCTTACGGTAAATACATTGGCAGCGGATGTATTTGATACTTCCATCGCACGTGATGTGGACGAGATGATTGATGCCGTAAAACGCGCCCAGGACGCAAATCAGAAGGTAGAGGACATCAAGGAAATGATGGGTATGGAGGAATATGCGTCGGATGAGTGCCAGGCAAAATTAGAGGACTGGCTTGCGGCGGCTAAAAAAGAAGCTGACTATGCAGACGACAATCTGCAGAAGCTTTACAATACCTATATCGGAAACTTTGACGGCTATATGGAGAAGGTAATTCTGGCGCAGACGGATGTGGGAAGCAAGGGACAGAGTTTAGACCTGACGAAAAACCGTATGGCAAACCAGCAGACCACCATGGAAGAGCTGATGTCTAAGAATGAGGATCGGGAGCTGTCCGATATCATTATCGACTATACTTCGGCATACACCGCATACCAGGCGTCACTGCAGGCGGCGTCTATGGTAAATCAGGTGACTCTGTTAAGCTATCTGTAAAATCAGACAAAATGGGAGGAAAACAGCATGAAGGCAAATACAAGACTGTTTGGGACGATTGACATAGAGGATGAAAAGGTCATCACATTAGAGGGCGGCATGATAGGTTTTCCTTTTCTGCAGAAATTTACGCTGATTTTTGATGAAGAGAAAGAGAAAAAAGCAGCGTCCATTATGTGGCTGCAGTCCATGGACGAGGGAGAAGTGGCATTTCCGGTGATGCACCCTAATGAAATCAATCCGGATTACAATCCGACGGTGAACGACGAGATGTTAGCGCCCTTAGGCGAATTGAACGATGAAAATACGTACGTGCTGGTAACCGTGACCGCAGCGGCGGAGCCAAAGGAAGCCACAGTAAATTTAAAAGCCCCCATTGTCATTAACACTGACACGAGAAAAGGAT
>JAGAIK010000103.1 GCA_017626625.1 Roseburia sp. | reverse complement strand
TTCAAAGAGAAATCAGACAATCGCCGGAAAAGCGGTTGTTTCCGAGAGAAAGAAATAATATAATGCTAATATGAATTAAAAAGAAGGGAGCAGTTATGAGCGAAGAAAATAAACTTACACCCTATGAAACAAGAGAAATCCTGTTTTATAAAACTGACAATGGTGATATTCGAATAGAAATTCTTTTATATCAGGAAAACCTCTGGCTCACACAGGCAAAAATGGCAGAATTATTTGAGGTTCAAAAATCCGCCATTTCAAAGCATCTAAAAAATATTTTTTCGTCCGGCGAATTGTCGGAAAATTCAGTTGTTTCCAAAATGGAAACAACTGCGGCAGACGGTAAGCGGTATAATACAAACTACTATAATCTGGATGCTATCATTGCAGTCGGATACCGTGTCAATTCCAAAAAGGCAACCATGTTCCGCATATGGGCAAACCGTATATTAAAAGAGTTTATTATCAAAGGGTATGTAATGGACGATGTTCGTCTGCGGGAGCCGGAAAACTTCTTCGGCAAGGATTATTTTGAAGAACAATTGGAACGTATTCGTGATATTCGTTCCAGTGAACGCCGTTTCTATCAAAAAATTACAGATATTTACTCCCAGTGCAGCGCTGATTATGACGTAAACAGTTCTATCACAAGTGAGTTTTTTGCAACGGTTCAAAATAAGCTCCACTATGCTGTCACCCACCACACAGCGGCAGAAATCATCTATGAGCGGGCCGACAGTACAAAACCGAATATGGGTCTGACCACTTGGAAAAACGCTCCGCAGGGTCGTATTCGCAAATCAGATGTTTTGATTGCTAAGAACTACTTAACCGAAGAAGAAATGACTAATCTGAATGAAATCGTGACAATGTATCTGGATTATGCAGAGCGTCAAGCACGGCGTGGAAACATCATGTATATGCAGGATTGGGTCATTCGTCTGGACGCTTTTCTCCAGTTCAATGAAGAAGATATTCTGCATAACAATGGAAAAGTGACTGCCGCTATTGCGAAATCTTTTGCGGAAAATGAGTTTGAAAAATACCGTGTTTTGCAGGACAGAACATATCAGAGCGACTTTGACCGCCTTGTTGCCGATATCGGAGGAAATAACGAATAAACAAACTATTTCCGGAATTTATATCGAGGCGGCATGGTTCCCTGACATTTGGGCTTTGTTTGCTTTTTGGATCGTTACTCCTGTTCTATTCTTTTCCAATTCGGCGTTTCTGCCGCTTTGCCTTGCCCCAAAGGGGCTGTAATCCCCCTATTATCACTTGGGTAACCCCCAGCTATCCAATCCACCGCCTCGCCGCAGATTTAGTTGTATTTTGTCGAAAAATATGGTAAAATTTGGTAAATTATTCCAATTTATCAGTGTAGGTGAGGACTTTGAAACGCGAATATTTATCACAAAATGTTTTTGAGGCACTGCAGGAACGTCTTCATTTCTTGTTTAATGAATTTGACAATATCTTTATTTCTTTTTCCGGCGGAAAAGACAGCGGTCTTCTCTTAAATCTTCTTTTGGATTTTCGGAAAAAATACTACCCCAACAAGACCATCGGTGTTTTTCATCAGGACTTTGAAGCGCAGTACAGTGTGACAACTGAATATGTAGAGAAAACCTTTTCCCGGCTGGAAAAGGAGGAAAATGTAGAGCTTTACTGGGTCTGTCTGCCCATGGCGACCCGAACTGCCCTCAGCAGTTATGAAATGTACTGGTACCCCTGGGATGACACAAAGGAGGAAATCTGGGTACGCCCCATGCCGAAGCACCCCTATGTCATCAATTTGGAGAATAATCCCATAACCACCTATCATTACAAAATGCACCAGGAGGATTTGGCAAAGCAGTTTGGCAGGTGGTACCGTCTTTCCCATGGAAATAAGAAAACCGTGTGCCTTTTAGGTATGCGCTCTGACGAATCTTTGCAGCGTTACAGCGGAATCCTGAATAAAAAATACGGTTACAAGAATACCTGTTGGATTAGCAATCAGTTTAAAGACGTCTGGTGCGCCTCCCCTCTTTACGACTGGTCCACCGGGGACGTGTGGCACGCAAACTACAGCTTTGGTTATGAATACAACCGCCTTTATGACCTCTATTACATGGCGGGCTTAAAACCGGACCAGATGCGGGTTGCCTCTCCCTTCAACGACTATGCCAAGGACAGCCTCAATCTCTACCGTGTCATCGACCCGCAAATCTGGGTCAAGCTGGTGGGACGGGTGCAGGGTGCAAACTTTACCGCAATTTACGCCCGGACCAAGGCGATGGGCTATAAAAACCTGACGCTGCCGGAGGGACATACCTGGGAATCCTATACCCATTTTCTGCTTTCCACACTGCCGCGAAGGCTGCGGAACAACTATGTCCAGAAATTCAAATCCTCCATCCAGTTCTGGCACAATGTGGGCGGCGGTTTAGAGGAGGAAACCATAAAGGAATTAGAGGAGCACGGGTATGCCATTGCCCGCAACGGCGTGTCCAATTACACTCTGATGAAGCGTTCCCGCATTATTTTTCTGGGAAAAATCCCCGACAACACGGACGATATCAAGACCTCTAAAGATATCCCCAGTTGGAAACGCATGTGCTTCTGCATTTTAAAAAATGACCATATCTGCCGCTTCATGGGCTTTGGCATCACCAGGGAGCAGCAGCGAAACATTAACTTTTTAAAAGAAAAATACAGCAAAGTAGGTGAGTAACTATGTCATTTGAAAGTCCTGTATATCATGTAATTTCCGTCCCCATTGAAAAGATTGAACCAAACACCTATAATCCCAACTCCGTGGCTCCGCCGGAATTAAAGCTGCTCTATGACAGTATCAAGGAGGACGGCTATACCATGCCGATTGTCTGCTACTACGATTCCGAACGTGATACCTACATCATCGTGGACGGTTTCCACCGCTACCGCATCATGTTAGACTATCCCGATATCTATGAGCGGGAGGGCGGAAAGCTTCCTGTTTCCGTCATTGACAAATCCATCGACTGCCGAATGGCAAGTACTATCCGGCACAACCGGGCAAGAGGTTCCCATGATGTGGACCTGATGAGCAATATTATCAAGGAGCTTCATGAGTTAGGGCGCTCCGATGCCTGGATTTCCAAGCACCTGGGTATGGATAAGGACGAGATACTGCGTTTGAAACAGATTACCGGGCTTGCCTCCCTCTTCCGCGATGTGGATTTCGGACAGGCATGGCGTGCCGTGGACGAAGAACAACCGGACGATTATGATATGTCCGATCTGACGGATGAGATAGATTAATCCTATAACGGCAGAAACATACTCCGGCGTTTCCGCCCGTCTCTGCCGCATACCGTCCCGCCTTCGCCCTACTCTAAGGCAATGGTCATGTAATCTCCATAGGCATGTCCGTCATGCCCGCCGATAAGCTTTTTCTCCGTGGGGAGAAATCCCAGCTCCGATAAGGCTGCAAGCCGCTCCCTCCCATGGGGAAATGCCTTTGTGGCAGCCATCTTACAGTCAAACAGCTCCGCAGTCTCCGGCAAAATCAGGGATAAAATTTCCACAATCCGGGATTTCTTCTCATAATCACTTCTGACGTCCAGCCGCAAAATGGCAAAATCATGGAAATCATCTTCCGAAATCCGATGGAACAGTTCAACGGTTCCCACCGCTTCCCCCGATTTCTTATCCACAACCGCCCACCGCACAAAATAGCGCTCCCGATAAGAGTATAGCCAGAAATCCACTGCCTGCTCCATCCGCTCCGGTGTGCTGTAATGAAAATCATCCCCGTTGCAGTTGTCACTGTTAAAAAGGGGAACTGCCTTCTCATCGGAATAAACCCGCAGCAAATCCTTTGCGTCCTCCTTTGTTACCAGGCGCAGGAGAAAATTTTCATTTTCCAGCACCGGACACGCTTCATAGGGGTTTCTTCTCTTTTCTCCCTGTGTATCACCTGCTTTTTTCATATACTCCCTGTCCTTCCTCTCCTTTTTACAGATATGTCTCCTATTTTTTGCGAAATAACGCGTTTCGTACCGTTCTTGGGATTAACACAAGTATAACAGCGTAAATATGACAGCAGTCTGTCATATTCTGTGAATTGCTCCCAATACCGTTTTCCCCGCCTTGTCTGCTTTTTTGCAACAAAAAAAGAGCTATAAACAGCTCTCCTTACGTTTAAAATGCCGGCGACCGGAATCGAACCGGTACTGTATTTCTACAACAGGATTTTAAGTCCTGCGCGTCTGCCAGTTCCGCCACGCCGGCACTTATGTAATTGAAAATACTGCCTCCTATGTTCGAACGCCTGACGGTTCTCCCCTACGCTCACGAGCTGCGGAAGAATTAGTTCCTACCGGACAGTATTTCATGGGCAGAGGTGGATTCGAACCACCGAAGCAATTTGCAGCAGATTTACAGTCTGTCCCCTTTGGCCACTCGGGAATCTGCCCATTCATCAGAAATATCCTGACAAGAATTGATTATAGCACAGTCACTTTCATAGTGCAAGCATTTTTTTCAGCCAGCGTCTCCTCTTTCGCCCAGCAGCACTCTCCTGCAGTATTCCAGCACCTCCTCCACTGCCTGCTTGTTCGCCCGGTAAAATACCCGGTTATTTTCTTTTTCCAGTTCCACCAGACCGCACGTATACAGGGCGTTCATATGATGGGAAATCGTGGCGGTGGTAAGCCCCATATGTTTGGCAAGCTCACTGCCGTAAGCTCTTTTATCACTGATATAGGATAAAATTTCAAACTTGCTTCTGTCCCCTAACACCTTTAACACTTCCGCCGCATAGTTTTCCATCTCCCGGTCAGACTTTTTCCCCTGGTGCAGCGGATTGACGCCCATGGCAAAAAGCAGTCCGGTGCAAAGGATATCGCATTTATGACAGCTCCCATCCTCTTCTATCTCACGCCCAAACCCCGCCATATTAGAGGCAATCAGGGCAGGCCATACTTCATAGCCATTCTCATTGTCCTCTATATTCAACTGAAACTCCTTTCGGACATAATCAAAAAAACTCTGGTTTTCTAATTTTTTCACCCAAAAATCATAAAAAACAGTAAGCTCCGGCGAAATTTCCTCTTCAAACCGACGGAAAAACACCTCTCCCTTTTCCATCAATCCAAACAATTTTTCCCGGTGTTCTTCCCTGTTCCAAAAGATATCCTGCAGCAGCACCTTCGTTTCGTCCGACAGGTTCGTCTTTAAAAGCCGCTTCATGACCTCCCCGGGCGTTTTATCTAACTCTCTTTTCATATCATAAATATTATAACCAAAACGCTGCAGGATTTCCCCAAACCGGATGCAGTATTCTTCCTCGGAAATCCCCTCTATCTCTGCCTTTACTTCTCCGGCACTCTTTCCCATAAAATGCACCATATTAGAGATAAGAAGGATAAAATCCGCCAGCGGTTCCTCGGCATCTTCTGTCCCCTCATTCCTGTCTTTAAAATAAAACTCGATCTCCTTTTTCTCTCTGCGGAATGTTTTCTGTGCTTCTTTTTCAATCTTTTTCAGCAAACGGAATACACGGGAAATTTCTTCCGCACGATTCTCACACTTTGCCAGCAGCCTTTTTTCTGTCTCCGCACAGGTTTTCTCATTTGCCAGTAAAGAAAATAATTGGTATACCTCTAATAAATAATCAAGCTCTTTTTTGATTTCTGCCCGCATGTATCTGCCTTTCTATGGCGGAGCTACTCTAAACGAACTTTTTTCACTCCGGCATAACAAAATAATACCACAAGAATCATTCCACTGACTATAAAAATCTGAACCACACTGAATTTCGATGCCAGCCCGCTGATAAGGAAAGAGGTAACGGGCATTGCCGCTGTAGCCGAGGCATTAAAAATTGCCCCCACCCTGGCGAGGTACTCCTGCTGTACCGACTTCATAAACTGTACGCTTAAAACTGCAGTCAGAATGCTGGCGCTGATGCCTATCAAAAAGCTCACCGCTCCTGCCAGAAGATATACCGCCCATGGAATCTGTTTCAGACAACTGCCTAATGTATACGCCATGCTGCCGATTCCAATCGCTATGCCGCCTGTAATGATGGTGGTTCTGACCGGAAAACGCTCGTTTATCTTCGGGAAAACAAGGGAGCCCGCCAGCATTCCCAGTGTCAGCAGAACTGACATGACACTGAGCATTTCGCTGCCCTGTCCCATCACCTCATATGCCAGCGGTGTCTGTAAGGCATTTAACGGCACTACCGCCGCATTGATAACCACTGCCAGAAGACAGAAATTGCGGACGACAGGAACCTCTTTCAGATATTTCACACCTCCCGCAAGGTCTTTCTTATAAGCGCCGGGATTCAGTTTCTCCCGCTGAAGTCCCGTTTCCTTTATCCGG
>JAGAIK010000008.1 GCA_017626625.1 Roseburia sp. | reverse complement strand
CGGAAGAAAACGGGGCGACCATGGACGTTTTTGATGCAGAAGGAGATTTGGAAAACCAGATAGAGCATATCAAAAAGGCAGTGTCGGAAAACTATGACGTGATTATGTGCGGACCGGTAAATGCGGATACCGCAAGGGAAATTACGGCATTGGCGGGGGATATTCCGGTGGTATTTTACAACAGTTGTCCGGATGAAAGCGTGCTGCAGGCAGAAAAATATATGTATGTGGGCTCCAGCGAAGGAGTTGCCGGAGGCTTTCAGGCAGAGTATATTTTAGAAAAATTAGCCTCAAACCAGGAAATCAATGTTGCGATTTTTAAGGGAGAGAAAAACCATTCCGCAACCAACGGAAGGACCGACGGACTGAAAGCGGAATTGCGGGAGTCAGGAAAGACCATCAACTATGTGTTTGAAGATTTTGGGAACTGGGACCAGACCACGGCGGAGGAATATTTCGACATTTTTTTAAAGACAGGACAGCCCTGCGATGTGGTGGCATGTAACAATGATTCGATGGCGTTAGGCATTATTGATGCCTGCAAAAAGGCGGGAAGAGATGATATTTTAATTCTCGGCGTGGATGCCACGGCGGACGGCTGTGCCGCCATTGAGGCAGGGGATATGGACTTTACCGTATACCAGTCCGCTGTGGGACAGGGGGAGGCTGCGGTAAAAACAGCTATTATCCTTGCTGGAGGGGGCAGCGTTTCCGGGATAGAGGGAGCCACAGAGGACGGCTTGTATGTCTGGGTTCCTTTTGAAAAGGTGGACAGCTCTAATGTAAAGGATTATGAATAATTTTCCGGGAAAAGCGGGAGAAATAGGCGGTTGCAGGAAGCAGCCGCCTGTTTTGATTCAAAAATACACTTTTATCCGGAGAAGAATTGTAGTATTCTAAGAGATAGGTTGAAAATTTTTCGACGGAAAATAGAAGAATAATAGGAAGAGAGATGGACTTCATGGAATTAACGCATGTGACGCATACCTTTGGACCGGTCTATGACGAAAATTCACGTATCTTAATCTTAGGCTCCTTTCCCTCGGTAAAATCCAGAGAGCAGCAGTTTTATTACGGACATCCCCAGAACCGTTTCTGGAAAGTGATGGCGGCGCTCTGTGGTGAGGATGTGCCGGAGACGATAGAAGCCAGGAAAGAATTTTTGCTGAAGCATCGGATTGCCCTGTGGGATGTGATTGAATCCTGCGATATTATGGGCTCCTCCGACAGTTCCATCCGCAATGTGCAGCCCAATGACATGGATGTGATTTTAAAGGCGGCGGATATCGGGGGGATATTTCTCAACGGGGACAAGGCGTACCAGTTGTATATGAAATACTGTAAAAAGGAGGGGCAGCCTCCTGTAAAAAAGCTTCCCTCCACCAGTCCCGCCAATGCGGCGTGGCAGTTAGAAAAGCTGCTATCGGCGTGGGGAGAGGCGTTAGGCGGCTGTCTGGCGTGACCTGCCTCTATGCAGGCGAACTTTCCTGACAGAGAGACAGTCGGAAAGAAATTTTATCAGGGCAGGCGAACTCTCCTCACAGAGAGACAGATCGAAAGAAATTTTATCAGGGCAGGCGAGAAAGGAGCAGATTCATAGCGTGAAAAAAGAAGATATGACAACAATAGATTTATTGCTGGAGGCGGTGGGTATTGTATCGACGCTGCTGTATTTGGGGCTTCAGATTTATTACGGCGTTGCCTATGGAGCCAATCTGGTTACGGTTCTGATGAATGGAGCGGTACTGGTGCTGGTGTATCTGGGGCTGACCATGCTGACGGTTTACCCGGAGCGGGTCAACGGGCTAACAAAGGAGGCCTGCAGCGGGCAGGTGCGTAAATATACCATTCACATGGTGCGGCTGATAAAACTTATTTTTGTGATAGGGCTGTTGTTTGCCAGTATTTGTGATGTGATGGACCATGAGATAAACAGCGGTTACAGCATTATTGTGGTGGTGCTGGTGGTTCTTACGGCAGTTTATTATGAATGGAAAATTATCCGTATTTTGCGGAAGAAAAAGTAGGAGATAATGTTACAAATGAAATACGTAAGACAATTTTTAATCATTTTGTTTTTTTCCTTTTTGGGAGAATTATTAAAATACCTGATTCCTCTGCCGATTCCGGCAAGCATTTACGGGTTGCTGCTGTTATTTCTGGCATTGCAGTTCCATATCATAAAGTTAGAAAGCATTAAGGAAACGGCAAAATTTCTGGTGGAGATTATGCCGGTGATGTTTATTCCGGCGGGGGTAGGGCTGTTGACCTCCTGGGAGTCATTGCAGAAAATGCTGGTTCCGGTGGTGGTGATTACGGTTGTCTCCACCGTGGTGGTGATGGCAGCCGCAGGAAAGGCGACGGAGGGAATGCTGCATCTTGGAAGAAAAAGGCAGAAAGAAGGAACGGAAGAATGAAGGAGCTATTTGAAAACGCCCTGTTTTTCGGCGTTGTTATCAGTCTTTTAACATATGAACTGGGATTGTGGATAAAACGGAAATGGAAATTAGCGATTTTCAACCCGCTGTTGATATCAATTCTGGCGGTGATGGCGGTGCTGCTGGTCTTTCAGGTGGACTATGATACCTACAATGAGGGCGCAAAATATTTAAGTTATCTGCTGACCCCGGCAACCATCTGCCTTGCCGTGCCCCTTTACGAACAGGTGGAGCTGTTAAAGAAAAATGTGACGGCGATTTTGGTAGGCATACTGTCAGGGGCAGTTGCCAGCGTTACCTGCGTGCTGCTTTTGTCCATGGCATTTGGGTTAAATCATGAAGAGTATGTCACGCTGCTGCCGAAATCCATTACCACGGCAATCGGCATGGGGGTTTCCGAGGAACTGGGCGGCATTGTCACCATAACGGTGGCGGTGATTGTCATTACCGGGGTACTGGGAAATATCATTGCGGAGCATGTCTGCCGCATTTTCCATATTAAAGACCCCATTGCTAAGGGAATCGCCATCGGTTCTGCCGCCCACGCCATTGGCACCGCAAGGGCAATGGAGATGGGAGAGGTGGAAGGAGCCATGAGCGGACTATCCATTGCCGTGGCAGGGGTGGTGACGGTGGCGTTGTCCATGGTGTATGTCTATTTCTGGTAAATGAAGTGCGGGGATGTTAGGAGATTACCTTTCCTTTTGGGAAAAACCAGGGAAAGCGGAGCAGGAAAAATCAGCGGATTGATAAAAATAAAAAGGGAGGTTGCAGGATGCAAGAAAAACAGGTAGCAGTATTAATTGACGGGGATAATATATCTCCTAAATATGCAGAATATATCAGGGAGGAAGCGGCAAGGCTTGGGAGAATAAAAATACTCCGTCTCTATGGTTCCATCAGTTCTTCAAGCGTCAGGTCCTGGTATAAAGTGATGCCGAAATATGGAATTATGCCTATGCTGCAGTTGGATTATATTTTAGGAAAAAGTATAGCAGACCAGGCAATGACCATTGATACAATGGATATTTTATTTGCCGGGGAAGTTGACATTATTTGTCTTGTTACAAGTGACTGTGATTTTACAAAACTGGCATACCGGATAAAAGAGTCCGGCAAAGAGGTTGTGGGTATGGGAGAGCAAAAGACCAATGAGGCTTTTGCAAAGGCGTGTGATGAGTTCAAGGTGCTGGATTTGATTTATTCTGTGCAGGAAAATGAAGAGAAAGAGGAAACAGATTTGGAGGATACCGTAGAACCCGGTGAAGCAGATATCCCGGAGGAAGAAGAGGAGGCAGATGAAACCAAGACCATCAACATTCCCACAGAGGAAGAGATTGTTGACAGTATTTTAAATATTCTGGATGATGACTGGGAAAATTTAGCGGGTGTAGGAGTTACCCTGAATAAGCAAATATTGGGGTTTGATTCGAGAAATTACGGGTATAAGAATATGACGCAGTTTATCAAAGGCCATCGGGATAAATTTGAATTAAATGTTAAAATGGCGAAGGACGGAATCCATCGTGTGGTATATATTAAAAAAAAGACATTTTAATTCCGTAGTAGCGGCAAAGTAACGGAAAACGCAGCACCGTCTCCTGGTGTGCTTCGGACAGTAATGGTGCCCTGGCAAAGCTCCACGATTCGCTTTACCAATGCCAGCCCCAGTCCGTTTCCCTCCGCCTTGCGGGAATTGTCACCCTGGTAGAATTTCTCAAAAATATGTTTTTGTATTTCTTCTGTCATGCCGTCTCCATGGTCAATAATGGAGACGGTAATTTTGTTGTCTCCTTTTTGGATAGTTACATGAATCACGCCGCCTGCCGGGGAGTGCTTGATGGCATTATCTAAGAGGTTGCTCCAGACCTGGGATAGCAGCGCCTCACTGCCGTAGTACATCTGCTTGGGCAAATCCATGTCAAATTCGATGTTTTTCGCAGACCATTTTCCCTCCAGCAGCAGAAGTACTCGTCGGATTTGTTCATCCAAACGGAACTCCCGGTTATCCACAATCAGCTCCTGATTTTCCAATTTAGACAGGGCGAGGATATTGGTGGATAAATGAGAAAGCCGCCGGGAATTATCCAAAATAATCTCTATATAATGGTCGTGCTTTTCCTGCGTCAAACCGGGATTTTGCAGCAGTGTTGCGTAGCCTTCAATGGCGGCAATGGGCGTCTTGAACTCATGGGACACGTTTGCCACGAAATCACTGCGCAGGGTTTCCATATGGGACAGGTCGTAGGTCATGGCGTTGAAATGCTGCGCCATTTCCCGGATTTCCGCAACTTTTTCATCGGTGGGAATTTTGACAGAAAAGTTCCCCTTGGAAAGCTCGTCGAATGCGTCGCTCATATTCTGGATGGGGCGAATCATGAGTTCTCCGACAAACAGTGCAATAATCGTTCCCAACAGGATGCTTCCAAACAGGAGCATGACAATGGGGATATGCCTGGCTTCGGGGGCAATTTGAATCAGATTTAGCTGAAACAGCGCAAACCACATCAACGTAATCAGGAAAAAGACAGCGAAAGTGGTAGCGAAAATAATTGCTGTAAAATAGAGCCAGAGTTTGGAATGTAGTTTTCTATTCAACTTTCTTCACCGCCTTATAACCAAGTCCCCGTACCGTCACAATCTCAAAATCGGAACAATCCGCAAAACGATCCCGCAGGCGGTTGATGTGGGTGTTTACCGTCCGTTCGTCCGTTTCGGAAAACATTCCCCAAATTTCATCCATCAACTGGGGGCGGGTAAAAATTTTATTGGGATAGGAAAGGAGCTTATAAAGCAGGTAGAACTCCTTCTGGGGCAAAATCGTTTCTTTTCCGTGAATCGTCACGGTCAAAGCATCGTAATCTAGTACCGTGGAACCCACCACGATTTTTTTATCGCCGGAGATTTTTGCGCGGCGCAGCAGTGCCTCCACCCGCAGAACCAGCTCTTTGACATTGACGGGCTTAATCATGTAGTCATCCGTCCCGGCACGGAAACCCCTCTGCATATCCTCAAACTGGTCTTTGGCAGTTACCATTAAGATAGGAATTTCACATTTGGAATCTCGCAGCGTTTTTGTCAGTTCATAACCGTCCATTCCCGGCATCATAATATCCGCAACGATTAGATCAATATATTCTTTGTCCATAACTTCTAAGGCAGCCAGGCCGTCCGTAGCCGGAAGGCAGCGATAGCCGCTGTCTGACAGAACCGTACAAAACAGTTCCCGCATATCCGTGTTATCTTCGACAACAAGAATATTAAACATAGAAATTTCCTCCTGATTCAGCATTCGCTGTTCATTATGCCATGTGCAAAAACGGCACATGACCAGCATTCGCCGTTCGCCGAAAATGCGAGCCTTTTCTTCTCACTTTCGCTCATTATATCCTAATTATTGCGCACGCTTTTTGCGCATCTCAAGTTTCGCAGAAACTTGCATAGGAACGCTGTTTTTGCGTTCATTATATCATACCGCAGCCGATGGCTGCAATCAAATAAAAAGAATCATCCTGTTCGTACATGCACGTGCTATAATGCACATATATTGGTATCTGTGTACCACTCCATCGGGAACTAAATTCCCCTGCAAGCATTTATACGAAAGGATG
>JAGAIK010000102.1 GCA_017626625.1 Roseburia sp. | reverse complement strand
TTCACACCATTGATTTGGTACAGCAGAGACTGAACCCAAACCTTACCATTGATGGCGTAGTATTTACCATGTATGATGTAAGAACAAATTTATCAAACCAGGTGGTGGACAACGTAAAGACCAATCTGGATGCCAAAATCTATGAAACATTGATTCCAAGAAATATACGTTTAGCCGAAGCACCGTCACACGGATTGCCTATCAATATGTATGACCCGAAATCTGCGGGAACAGAAAGCTATCGGTTGCTTGCGAAAGAAGTAATGGAAAGGACGGATAAGTAAAATGGCGGCAGCAAAAAAAGGTGGATTGGGAAAGGGATTAGATTCCCTGATTGCAGATAAAGTAAATAAACCGGCAGGAAACGCAGCTTCCACTTTAGAGAAAAATGAAAAAGCAGTGGACGGTGTTCTTGTAAATATCAATAAGGTAGAGCCAAACAGAGAGCAGCCCAGAAAAAATTTTGATGAAGATGCTCTGGTGGAATTATCAGAATCCGTAAAACAGTTTGGTGTGCTGCAACCCTTACTGGTGCAGGATAAAAAAGATTACTTTGAGATTATCGCCGGAGAGAGAAGATGGCGTGCTGCAAAGATGGCAGGGTTAAAGGAAGTGCCGGTCATTGTAAAAGACCTTTCCGATTTGGAAGTGGTGGAGATTTCCCTGATTGAAAATATTCAGCGTGAAAACTTAAACCCCATTGAAGAAGCCTTTGCATATAAGAGACTTTTAACAGAATTTAACTTAAAACAGGACGAGGTGGCAGAGCGGGTATCCAAAAGCCGGACGGCAGTCACGAACTCCATGCGTCTGTTAAAATTAAATGAAAAAGTACAGCAGATGGTAATTGATGATATGATTACCACCGGACATGCCAGGGCGCTGCTTGGCATTGAGGACAGCGAAAAACAATATGCCACAGCTCAGAAAATTTTTGATGAAAAATTAAGTGTACGTGAAACGGAAAAGCTGGTGAAGAAAATCCAGCAGGGAAAAGAAAATCCCTCCGAGGATAAAACTGCAAAACCAGACCCGAAGATGGAAGCCATTTATCAGGACCTGGAAGAGAATATGAAAACTATTCTGGGAACAAAGGTTGCAATTAACCGGAAAGATGAAAACAAAGGAAAAATTGAAATTGAATATTATTCCATGGACGAACTGGACCGGATTATTGATTTGCTTCGCACCATTCAAAAGTAAACATATGTTCTAAAATAAAATTATAATATTAGTATAGAAAGGATAGTGTATCGACACATTTATTATCAGGCAGCCACTTTGCATTAGCATTCATTAGACAGAGCTGTTATCATTCAGCAAACACTGTATGTCAATGAAACATATTCAGCAAAATTTTGCCGGAAATAAAGGTGTCAGCACACTTAAGACAGATAGAAAAATTATGATTTCACAATATTTGGGATTTGATTCAGATTATATTATTATTGGACTTACCGCATTTGCCCTTATCCTGTTCATTATGCTCATTGTAAATATTGTCCAGATGAAAAAATTAAAAAAGAACTACAAGATTTTCATGAGCGGAAATTCTGCAAAAAATTTAGAAGATACCTTAATCAAAAGATTAGACCAGATTGACGATTTGATTGAGGCAAATGCAGAGAACCGGAGCAATATTGAGATTTTATCGAAAAATATGAAAATCACTTATCAGAAGATGGGACTGATTAAATATGATGCGTTTCATGAAATGGGAGGAAAACTCAGTTTTTCCCTTGCCATGTTAGATGAGAGCGACAATGGTTTTATTATCAACGCCATGCACACAAGAGAGGGCTGTTACACCTATATCAAAGAAATCGTGGAAGGAAATTCCATTATTGTATTATCCGAGGAAGAACAGCAGGCTTTAAACAGAGCAATGAAAGTGGAAAACTCCGGAAAGTAATAGTCTT
>JAGAIK010000101.1 GCA_017626625.1 Roseburia sp. | reverse complement strand
TAATTTTTTTGATTTTTTGAAAGTGTTTTGGTGTCCTGTCTTATAATTATCTTAGTACCTCCCCAATATCCCCATCAATACAAATAGAACGCCCCGCAATCTCTCCCGGCGCATAAGTCTCTCCTGCATTGATGCAGGCATAAACCGCTTTCAGATTCTGCGCCGTCATCTGCCAGAACGGATACTTGATAATGCCCGGCGTATTAGCGCCGACCCCTAATTCAAGGTAAAGCACCCGCAGTCCTGTATGCCGGCGCAGAAAATCTGTATATCTGTCCTGTGCGGTATACCAGCCTTCGTCCTGCACGAAGGTGTCATCACAGCGCAGATTCATGGTCATCGGTTTCCCACAGACTGGACAATGCGGAACCAGTTCAGACGGAATCCGCATATCTTTTTCTTCCTTTCGCATTTGCAGAACAATTTCTTCATTGTCGTATGTTTTCTGGTGACAGGCGTCAGAGCACTGCCATAAGCCATAATCTCCCTGGGTATAAAACAACCTCTTTTTATCAAATCCTGCTTTCTGAAAACAGTGGTCCACATTGGTTGTGAGTACGAAATAATCTTTGTCTTTCACTAATTCTAACAATTTCCCATAGGTCGGCTTTGGAATATCCACATAGCGGTTACAGTAAATCTGGCGGCTCCACCATGCCCAGTATTCTTCCAGCGAAGCATACGGGTAAAACCCGCCGGAATACATATCACGGATTCCATACTTTTCCGCAAAATCTTTAAAATATTGTTCAAAGCGCTCTCCGCCGTAGGTAAATCCGGCGGATGTGGAAAGACCGGACCCCGCTCCAATCAAGACTGCATCTGCCTGCTCAAGTTCTGTCCGCAATTTTTCCATCTGCTGATAGTAATTTTCTGTAGATTTCTTTGTCCAAATCTTTGAATACATTAAATATCACCTCAATTCTGCTCCCTGTCTGCCGCTTATATTCCTTCACCGTCCTGACTGCGATTTCCGCCGCCTTATCGTTCGGAAAATGAAATTCTCCCGTAGAAATACAGCAGAACGCAATACTTTTCACACCGTGTTTCTCCGCCAGCTCCAGACAGGAACGATAGCAGGAAGCCAGCAGGTCTTTATCTTTTTCCGTAAGTTTCCTCCCTACAATGGGTCCGACCGTGTGAAGAACATAATTGCAGGGCAGATTAAATGCCGGAGTGATTTTGGCTTTCCCGGTTTCCTCCTCATGCCCCTGCTCTTCCATCAGCTTTGCGCAGGCTTCACGAAGCTGTATGCCGGAAAAGGTATGAATCGCATTGTCGATGCAGCCGTGGTTCGGACAGAAACAGCCGAGCATCTGGCTGTTGGCGGCGTTGACAATGGCGTCGCACCGCAGTGTCGTAATATCTCCCTGCCAGAGATAAATTTCCTCCGAAACCGGAAGCAGGCTGTCCTTTTCTGTGATTCCTTTCCGTCTGATTTCCTCCTGCAAATACTCATCCTGTATTTTCGAAAATTCTTCTCCTGCCAATCCGGGCATCCGGATATTCATAAGCCCCCGCAAAAGCTGTTTTTGTTCCCCGGACGTTTCCGGAATTTTCATTCCGCTGTATTCCGGATTTTCTTTTAACAGTTCCTGAATTAAATAGGTTCTCCGTTCCTGCTGATTCATTCCTCTCACCTCTTTTTGATTACCTGCTTCGGACAGATTTCCGCACAGCGCCCGCAGTGCAGACAATGATTCTGAACAATTACTACTGGTTTTCTTGAAATATCAATACATTTCTGCGGACAGACAGAATAGCACAGCTTACAGCCGATACATCCTTCCCCTGCAAAATAACCCGCCTGTTTCTTCCCAATATTTCCAATCACAAAGCTGTCACGGGTCACATGGGAAGGACTACTGATATCAAAAAATTCTCCCTCCGCTTCATAAATTACAAAAACCTCCAGCGCACTGCGGGTATCTTCCGGATAGATTTGCTGCATATAAGGATTCTTTTCAAAAATTTCATCCAGCTTTTCCTTTCCGATGTTGTGAATCTGCCCCCGCAGGGAAACAGAATATTTATCTTTCGTGGCGGACAGGGCAACATATTTCTGCTTCATCAACTGTTCATAGAAAGCTTTCCCTTTTGCCGTCAGGAAATAGACGCCTCTGTCATCCCACAGCATCATGTCAATCACACGGGTCTGCGGATGCCCGTCGACATCTATTGTCGCAATCACAGCGGAATGTATCTCCTCCACCAATATTCTTAAATAGTCTTTCGCACAAAATCCGGTAAAAGATGTATTTGTTTCACTCATACTTCTCCTGTTTGAGATATGATTTGGATTTAGGAAAACAGCCCGGCAGGTTCCTTCTTCCTGCAGGGCTTCTCCTGTCATATCTTCTTAAAATTCATAGGGAGGATTGCCGGAAAAATCAGCAATCACACCGTGAGGATTTTCCAGATAAAATACTTCGAAAATCGGATTATCCGCCGTCTGATACTGTCCCTTGACAATCGGATTGGCAATGCACATTTCCTTTGCCGCCATGTTGTTTTCAAACACCGCCCTGCCATGCAGACGGAGCCACGCATAAGACGGACTGGAAACGGAAATCTCAATTTCGGGATTCTCCTGCATATCCTTATAAACGTCCTTTGTGTTGTTGGTGCAAAACCACAGCTTGCCGTCCATTTCCCCTGAAAACATGAAGGGGCGGCATTTCGCCTTTCCGTCACGTCCTACTGTTGCCAGATACTGAACAGGGTTCTCATTTAAAAATTCGATTACTTTTTTCATTTTGAATACCTCCATTTTTCTTTTTGTCTGCGGCTTATCGCCTTTGTTGATTTTATTGTAGCAATGCTTCTTTTTTCTGTGAAGTACGCACAATATTGTGGTATAGTTACCGGCAGGAAACCAATTACCATTCTCTCCTTCGGAACAGCTTGCTTTTGTTTCCTGTTGAGACTATAATAAGACCGTACAGCTATTTCGTAAAGTAAGCACAATATTGTGCCATAGTTACCAATCAGATACTATGAAAGGAGCTTATTACATGGAAACAACAAAAGAAATTGCCGCCAAACCTGCAAAGACATTACCGGACTGCCCGGTAGAGACCACCCTGACCTTAATCAGTGATAAATGGAAAGTGCTGATTTTGCGGGATTTATTACCCGGAACAAAACGTTTCGGAGAATTGAAAAAATCCATCGGGCATGTGTCGCAAAAAGTTCTGACGGCACAGCTCCGCCAGATGGAAGAAAGCGGTTTGGTTACCCGTACCGTTTTTCCGGAGGTTCCTCCCCATGTGGAATACACACTGACCGAGCTCGGTTACAGCCTGAAACCCATTTTAGACGCTATGTGGGACTGGGGCGAGAATTACAAGGCACAAAACACACAATGACCATAATCCGGCTATTGCAAAGCAAACACACACAATGACCAAATTCCGGCTATTACAAGAAAAAACACGCAATGACCAAATTCCAGCTAAAAAAATGACGGTAAGGAACACAGCCCTCACCGTCATTTTTTGCGTTCACACCAACAGCTTTTATAAACCAGACATAGAATATCCATGGAGTGTCTCACCTTCTTGTTAGTCTCTGACAAACAAGGATATCGCTTCCGCTGCCATCTTTATCTGCTCTTCATTGCTGATTTCCGGCGTTCCGTCCCCTTCCTGCGCACCATACATGCCGAAATAAGCGTGGCACCCTCCGTCAATCACCTCTTCCACCGTATTCCCAGGCAGATTACTTATATTTTCTTCATATTTTTCCATATTCAAAACCCCGTCATTAGAACCGTACACAGACAGAACCTTTACACCGGAGGTACTCAAATCTGCGGTAGAATATGCTGCGCACAAAATCATTCCGCTGTATTCCTCCACATGTTTTTCCAAATACGCCGCCGCCATGGAGCCGCCAAGGGAATGCCCTCCGATATACCATTCCTCTATCTTTGGAAAATACTGCTGCACACCATCCGCAGCATTGACATCCAGCACCGCAAGCTGAAACGGCATTTTAGGAAGAATACACAGGATTCCGTTTTCCGCACATTGCCGCAGAAGCGGCGCATACGCCGTATATTCTACTTTGCCGCCGGGATAGAAAATCAACCCGGCCTTTATCTCCTCCGGCTCAAAAACATAGATATCATCTTCTATGGTATAGACCTTAACCGCGTC
>JAGAIK010000100.1 GCA_017626625.1 Roseburia sp. | reverse complement strand
TTATTAATGTTCATGGCAGTCAGGCGGTCAAATTTATCTGCCACGGTTAAGATATCCGCTAAGAGCCTCACGTTATCCGCTGGAGCCTTCACCTTTAAGGTGGAGCTGTTGCGGAAAATCACCTGCTGGATAATCTCCAAAGAAGGCTCCGGCAGCCCGAAATTCTGGTACTGGGGACGCAGAGTCTCATATCCGCGCTCTAAATTTAACTGGATAAACTCTTTATCATCGTCTGTTAAATCATCGCCCTTATCTAACACAGACTGTGGAATATAGAGATAGCCGAAATCATAGAGCAAAGCCGCAGTAATCAGCGCTGCCTGCTCCTGCTCAGGAATGCGCATCTGGTTGGAAATCAATGCACACAGAATCGCTGCGCTGATGGCATGTTTGTACACAAAATCTGCGGAGCTGCGGAGATTCTGTGCAAAATTCATCTTGTGGTCTAACACGCCGTAGTGGGACTGGATATCTTTCACCAAAGCCAACAGTGACACCGGAGGCTGGTTTGCCTGAAGACGGTCTAAATTTTCCTTTATCTTAAACATATAAATGGTCTGGAACTGCTCAAATTCCAAATCCTCCCTGGAAAGAGGGGGAACCGGTTCCGCAGGTTCAAGAATAAAGATACCGATTAAACCGAAATTTTCAATGCTGTTGATGCCCTGAAGAGTCAGGTTTGTGTTTCTCTCATACAGCAATACACCCATTTTGTTGTAAATAGGTTTTGCTAACCGCATACCGGGTTTTAAATCAGATGTTTTTACAAATTGCATAGCCGCGCCTCCTGTCATGGTCAATAAAATATTCCGAACCTGTCTCTGAAATCCCATAATTGCAGAGCGTACAATATATATGCTATAATAACATATCAAAAGCTGAAATACAATCGGATATCAGGCAGAATTTGGATATCAGAGAGAAGAAACGGCAGAGAAGGAGCAGTGGCAGACAGAGATGAAGAAAAACGCTGGGAAAAAGTGGTGCGGCATCATACTGGTTTTTTGTATGCTTGCGGTGAATACGTCTTATGCCGCCGCAACGCAGAAGGAAATCGACAAGACAAAAGATAAAATTACGGATTTGCAGGAACAGAAAGACGAAGCGGAAGAACAGGTAGACAGCTTAAACGATGAAAAAGAGGCGCTGGAATCAGACCTTAGCGGGTTAAACGGTCAGTTGAATGAGATTGTGTCATCCATGAATAAGCTGGAAACGGAGATTAACACAAAGGAGCAGGAGATTGAGACGGCAAAGCAGCAGTTAGCGGCAGCGGAGGAACAATCCGCCGAACAGTATGAGGCGATGAAAATCAGGATACAGTACATGTATGAGAACAGCGGGACCACCGTCTGGGAGATGCTGTTTGAATCCAAATCCGTCACGGAATTTTTAAACCGGACGGAATACGCTTCCGAAGTACAGCAGTATGACAGGGATATGCTGGTGCAGTATCAGGAATTGCAGCAGCAGATAGCAGAGCAGAAAAGCAGTCTGGAAGAAGAACTGGCAGAGCTTGTGGCATTGGAAAACCAGATGCAGGAAAAACAGGATTCTGTCAACAGCCTGATTGCGGATACCAGGAATAAAATTGCCCAGTCCAATGCTGACATTGCGGACGCCGAGGCAGATGTGGAGAGCCTGGAAGCCAAAATTGCGAAAATGGAGGCGTATGAGAAAGAACTTGAAATAAAGAAGGCGAAGGAAGATGCGGCGCGTTTAGCAAAGATTAAAGAACAGGAAAAGGAGGACACCTCCGGGACGACCTACGTTCCGGCGGACAGCGATGCCTATCTGCTGGGGGCAATCATCGAATGCGAGGCGGGCAGCGAACCTTATGAGGGAAAAGTGGCAGTGGGGAGCGTTATTATGAACCGGGTCAAAAGCTCCTATTTTCCCAATACCATATCCGGGGTGATATACCAGAGCGGGCAGTTTTCTCCGGTGGCGAGCGGGCGTCTGGCTTACCGGTTAGAGGCAGGAGTGAGCAGTAGCTGCATTGGGGCGGCGCAGGAAGTGTTAAACGGCAATATTACTACAAATTGTCTGTATTTTCGGGCAAATAACGGTATTATTTCCGGGACCGTCATCGGGAACCATGTATTTTATTAATAAGAAGAAACAGGCGGGTTTTTGTTGAATATATACAAAAATCTGCCTGTTTTTTCCAGAATGAGAAAAATTGCATGATAATTTTTTAACAAAAAAAACCGCAGAAAATGCAGAAAAAAGGGAGCAAAAGTACGTTGTCAAAATTTTTGGCGGAGGAAAAAGGAAGAAAGCTATTGCAATTAAATCTGAAATATGGTAGCATAGAAAAGTAGAAAAAAGCTAGAAAAACCGCTGATTGTTCATAACTTACATACCAGAGCAATCCGAAGAAACCAGATAAATTCCAACCAAAAGTCAGAATTTATTTTTTTAAGAAAGATTGTTAAAAAATTAACAGCGTTTTTCGGCAAATTTATTTTGAAAAGGAAACAAATCCTCTGCAAAGAAAGCAGGTTTTTGTGCGAAAGCTGAAAGGAGAATTCAAAATGGCAAAAAAAGTAGTTTTGGCAGGTGCTTGTCGTACTGCAATCGGTAAAATGGGTGGAGCATTAAGCAACACACCGGCAGCAGAATTAGGCGCAATCGTAATCAAAGAAGCATTAAACAGAGCCGGCGTAAAACCGGAGCAGGTAGATGAAGTATTAATGGGTTGTGTAATCCAGGCTGCACAGGGACAGAACGTTGCACGTCAGGCTTCTATCAAGGCAGGGCTGCCAATCGAAGTTCCGGCTGTTACCTTAAACGTTGTATGTGGTTCCGGATTAAAATGTGTCAACGAAGCAGCAGCTCAGATTTTAGCAGGACAGGCAGACATCGTGGTAGCCGGCGGTATGGAGAACATGTCCATGGCT
>JAGAIK010000099.1 GCA_017626625.1 Roseburia sp. | reverse complement strand
CACGGCGGCGTCGGCACCCCAGACGCGGGAGAGGATGACCAGGCGGCGCAGCAGGGTTTCCGGCTCCCGCAGAAAGACCTCCGCTAACCTGCCTTCCCTGCCGGAGAGCATCAGGCTGCCCTCTGGACCGTTTAGCTGGCGGGATACCACATCATAGGAGATATCGCCGTAGGAGAGGGCTTCGTGGGCTTCCCATTTGCCGCTGCGCCTGCCGAGGGAGCGGATTCGTGCCGACAGTTCTTCGTAGGCGAAGGGTTTTACCATGTAATCGTCTGCACCGCCGTCAAGCCCTTCAATCCGGTCATAAAGCTCCCCTAAAGCCGTGATGACGATGACCGGGGTTTTGATTCCGGCGGCTCTCGCTTTCTTTAAAACCAGAAGCCCGTTCATGGTGGGCAGCATACGGTCTAAAAGAACCAGGTCGTAGGCGTCCTGCAAAAATAAATCCAGTCCGTCTCTGCCGTCGTGGCAGACCGTTATCTCATGGTGTTCCTGTTTCAACTGGAAAGCCAATGTATCACATAGGTTTTTGTCGTCCTCGATAAGTAAAATCTGCATAAGTATTTTTCCTTTTCTTTTCAGAATATTGCTTTTGCGTTCATTATATCATAATAGTCTTAAAAGTTTCTTTAAAAAGTGAGCTTTAAAACTGCTGGAAAATTAAAGGCACATTTAAAGAAAGTTTAAAGGAAGTTCTGATAGGATAAGGTTATACCGAAGGGGTATCTGAAAAATACATGGAAAGGAAAGTACAAATGAACGGAAAAAATATGACAAGGCTGATAAGCCTGCTGCTTTGCCTGGTGCTTATGACAGCCGGACTTGGCGGTTGTAAAAAGACTTCCCCGTCCACAGGGGAAACTAATGGGGCAACGGAGCTTCTTGCAGAGGAAGGAGGGACAGGCGGAAAGGGAAGATTTCTGGAAACGGAGCTTCCGCTACCGGAAAATATAAGGAGACTGTATGACACGGCATTGTTGGAGAACGGAACCATTGCCTTATTTCTATGGAATGACAAAGAAAATATTTATCAGATTCAGGAAACCGCAGATGAAGGAGAAAGCTGGAAGGTCCGGGATATCGACCTGGAGGCGGCGACAGAGATTTTCGCCGGCTATATTGACACGGCTGCAATCAGCGCGGACGGGACGGTGGGTATCCTTTCAAAAAATGACGACAGACTTCTTCTGGGGCTTATCCTCCCGGACGGCAGCGTGGAGAAACGGGAACTGACATTGCCGGATATGGAGAACCAGGAGCAGGACTATGCGTTAAACATTACCGGAAGTGCATTTGACGCAGAGGGCAGTCTTTTGATAGAAAATCTGAATAGTCATTTCTATAAAGTAGATTTAACAACCGGAAATTGTGAACTGTTACAGGACCTGGAAGAAAAGTATATCCGGCATTTCGGAGTGGCAGGAAATAAGGTGCTGGCAGTGGCGGAAGGTGAGGCTGTCCTGTTTGACAGTACAACGGGGGAACTTTTAGAGGAGGAAACCGTGTTAAATGATATGCTGGCGGCGGACAGTTCTCTTTCGGAGACAGTGAGCGATTCGGGAAAACCGCTGGTATTTGCCGGAGAAAACGGCGGAGAGGTTATTTTTTATGTGAACCATCAGGGATTATTCTGTCATACCCCAGGGGGCAGTGTCAGCGAACAGTTGATTAACGGTTCCCTGACTTCCATGGGAGATACTACGGTGAGTTTTCTGGATTTGGTAATGGTGGACGAAGAACATTTTCTGCTGACAGCAGTGGGAAGCCAGGGCGAGGCTAAGCTGTTAAAGTATTCCTATGATAAGGATGCGCCCTCTGTCCCGGAAACGGAACTGAAAGTTTATGCGTTAGAGGATTCCTCCTTTTTACGGCAGGTGATTTCGGCATATCAAAAGGAGCATCAGGATGTGTATGTAAATCTTCAAATCGGGCTTTCCGGTGATGACGGCATGACGGCGGAGGACGCTGTCCGTGCCCTCAATACGGACATTTTGGCGGGAAGCGGACCGGACGTGCTGATTTTAGACGGACTTCCGGCGGAGAAATACATAGAAAAGGGAATGTTAGCGGATATCAGCCCTGTGATAGAGGAAATTGCTGGGAAGGACGGTATTTTTGAGAATGTCAGACAGGCGTATGACAGCGACGGAGCCATTTACCAGTTTCCGGCGAGGTTTTATGTCAGTCTGGTAAACGGGGAGGAAGAGGCAGTGGAGGCAGGCAGCAGCCTGAAAAAGCTGGCGGATTTTATGACGGGGAAAAAGACGGCGGGGGAGAGTAAAATTTTCCCTATGAGAAGTGCGGAAAACTTACTGGAAAAACTGTATGCTGCGGATTCCGCCGCCTGGATGGAGAGTGACGGGAAACTGACTGAAGAGGCGGTAAAGGAATACCTAAGCTGCGCAAAGCAGATTTACGATGCAGAACCCACGGAAAGCGAAGATGTTTATTATTCCTATGGAGGCATGGCGTCAGATACCATAGGAACGTTAGACGCCACAGGAGTTGCCTTAAAAACCTCAAAATTGAATTACGGTACGATTGTCAGCATGACGGAATTTACTACCGTATATTCCATGAAGTCACAGTATGGCATTGACTATGAGCTGGCAGATCGGGAGACGGTAAAGAGCTTTGTGCCCTGCCAGTTAGCAGGTATAAGCAGCCAGACCGAAAAAAGCGGGGAGGCGGAAGAGTTTTTGCAGGCGCTTTTAGGGGCGGAATGCGGTGCTTACTCTTTCAGTGGGTTTCCGGTGAATCGCACTGCCTATGAAGAGGTGGTGGAGGATGCGGCAAACCGTTATGATGAGTATTCCCAGGGCGGAATTGCGGTTTCCACGGATGAGGGAGATTTTTTTGAGATGACATTCGAAAATCCCACTCCGGAAGAACTTGACAAAATTACCGGAATTTTAGAATCGGCAGAAAAGCCCGCCTGTATGGACCGGGTGATAAAGGAAATTGTCTTAGAGCAGGGAGAAAAGGCGTTAAAAGGAGACATGACGGTGGAAGAAGCAGTCAGCGAAATTATGAAAAAGTGCAGTCTCTATCTGGCGGAGTAGAGGAAGAAGCATGAAGAAAAAATATACCGGATATCTTTTCGTTCTGCCGCATTTTTCCGGGGTGTGTCTGTTTTTGCTGCTGCCTTTTCTCGATGTGGTGCGGCGTGCCTTTGTGCGGACGGCGGGAGGCTTTTGCGGATTTGAAAACTTTAAACTGGTTTTAACAAATGAGGCATTCCGCCTTGCGGCAGGCAATACTGTAAAATTTACCCTGGTCTGTCTGCCGCTGCTGCTCCTTTTATCCCTGCTGCTGGCAGTTCTTGTCTATAGCACGGGAAAGGCAGCGGGGATTTTAAAAAACTGCTATCTGGTTCCTATGGCGGTTCCTGCCGCCTGCGTGGCATTGCTGTGGAAGCTGCTGTTTGATTCCCACGGACTGGTAAACGGGGTGGCGGCTTCCCTGGGCGGGACGCCTGTGGACTGGATGAATACAGGAAGCGCTTTTGGAGTGCTGGTGGGGAGTTATCTCTGGAAAAATACGGGCTATGTCATGGTACTGTGGATTGCAGCGTTAGACGGCATTCCCCAAACGGTGTATGAGGCGGCGGAAATTGACGGAGCAGGGCGGGCGGCGGCTTTCTTTTATATTACGCTGCCCTGTATCCGCCCGGCGGCATTTACCATTGCAGTGTTTTCCTTTCTGAACTCCTTTAAGGTTTTCAGGGAAGCATATCTTGTGGCGGGAAATTATCCCCAGGAGAGCATTTATTTGCTGCAGCACGTGTTCAATAACTGGTTTTTGAGCCTGTCGGTGGACAAGATGGTGGCGGGAGCAGTACTCCTTGCCCTGGTCGCCGGAGCCGCTGTGTGGGCGTTGCAGAGGACGTTAGAGCGGCAGTGAAGAGAGGAAAAGATGACAGAGAAGATGAAAAGAAAAAGGACAGCGGAAAGAAAAACTGCCGCGGCAGGGCGGATATGCCGCAGGGCAATATGGATATGCCTCAAGGCAATCCAGATATTTTTTGCGGTATTTATGGTCAGTCCGCTTTTTTTTCTTGTGACAGGAAGCATCATGGGAGAGGCAGAGCTGTCGGAGTATCTGTCCCCGGTATTTACCGGGCAGGAGGGATATGCCTGCTGGCGGCTGATTCCGCTCTATCCCACGTTGAAAAATGTGGTGGAGGTGTTGTTTGATTCCCCGGAATTTTTCCACATGTTCTGGAACACCATGAAACTTACCGCAGGGATTATTTTGGGGCAGACTTTTCTGGCAGTGCCTGCCGCCTGGGGGCTGGCACGGTATTCGTTTTTCGGGAAAAAAGCAATCTATCAGATGTATCTTCTTCTTATGATGATGCCCTTTCAGGTGATGATGCTGTCGGAGTATCTGGTGTTGGAGGGAATGGGGCTCAACAATACCCTGTGGGCGGTGATTTTACCGGGGGTGTTTTCCACCTTTTCCGTGTTCTTAATGTACCGCTTTTTTTTGGAAGTGCCGGAGGAAATCTTAGAGGCGGCGCGGGTGGACGGAGCAGGGGAAATGAGAATGTTCCTTCTGGTGGGGCTTCCCCTTGGAAGGACGGGGATTGTCTCGGCGCTGCTGTTACAGTTTTTAGAATGTTTTAGCATGATAGAGCAGCCCATTGCTTTTTTGAAGGATAAGACGCTCTATCCGTTGTCGCTGTATCTGCCGGAGATTGCGATGGGGCAGACGGGATTTGCCTTCTGTGCGTCCCTTATCGCATTGCTGCCGCCGTTGTTTTTGTTTCTGGCGGGGAGCGATAATCTGGCAAGAGGGATTGCGGCAGGGGCGGTGAAGCTGTGAGAAACCGGCGGAGCGGTAAAGCTTTGGGCTGCTGCCGCAAAGAAAGTGCCAAGGACGGAGTGTATTTATCGGGAAAGTACCGTATTTACATAGCAGGAGGAAGCAGGATGAATAAATTTTGGGCAAAGGCATTTGTCATATTGCTGGCGGTAATGCTGTTTTTTACCGTGGTGTCAAGGGCTGCGGACAGTTTTCTGGTGGCGCAGGTGTCAGTGGAACCCTTTACGGCAAAGAAGATTGAACATATCGTAAGCGCCGTCGCATCGGCAGAAAAGGGACTGGAATTTCCGGTAATGACAGAGGCAGGTTTGCTGGTAAGAACCGTTTATGTGCAGGAGGGGGAATTTGTGGAGGCGGGAACGGTTTTGGCAGAGGTTGACCCGGAGCAGTTAGCGGAGACGGAAAGGGATTTGCGGGATGAAATCCGGGCGCTGCAACTGCAAAATGAAGCGGCGGAGCAAAATCAGGCGGCAGCCCGGGAAGAAAAGGAAAAACAAAAGAAACGGACGCAGGAGGATTATGAGAGGGCGCAAAAGAAACAGGAGGAAGCCCTGCGCCGCGGGGAAGAAGAATTGCAGCAGGCAGAGGACGCCATTGACAGCTTTTCTGCGGGAGGCGCAGAGGGTATGACCCAGGAGGAAGCGGAGACGAAAAAGGCGGAGCTGTGGCAGGCGTATTTTGAAAAAAAGCAGGCACTCGAGGATACAGAGGAGACTATGGAGGAAGCGGTGACTGCGGCGGCGCGGGCATTAGAGGATGCCAGTGAAACCGGAACGGCGGACAATTCCGCAGAAATCAATGCCCTTAGCATAGCACAGAAGGAGGAAAGTCTGAAAGCTTATGAAAAGCTGGAGGAAGAGGGAGGGAAAATTATGGCGGAGACGGCGGGGACAGTGACGGGAGTGCTGGTACAGACGGGGCAGAAAACTACCGATACAGCGGCCTTTACCATGACCTCCACGGAGGGAGGCGCCAGGCTTTCAGCAGAAATTTCCAAAGAGGACGCCCGCTATGTGGAGGTAGGCGATGCCGTTACCGTGGAAAAGAGCGGGACAAAATATGAGGATTTTTCCGTGACGGGAATAAAGCAGACGGAGGGAGGCGCCGCAGAGCTGACCATCACCTCCGAAGAGCACGCAGAAAGCTTTCCCATGGGTGAAAGCGCAGAAATTACTGTCACAAAACAGTCCGAAGTTTACAATACGGCAGTGCCCCTCGCCGCAGTCCATACGGAGCAGAACAGCACCTATGTCTATGTGGCGGAGCAAAAGAGTACGGTGCTGGGAAAACAGTATTTTACCAGAAAGGTGGAGGTAAAGATTCTGGAAAAGAACAGCAGCTATGCGGCATTGGAGGATGGTGTGTTAAACAGTGAAAATCTCATTGTCACGGATTCAGATACATACTTACAGGCAGGCGACAGAGTGCGCCTGCGGCAGCAGTGAGGCGCAGCGTCAGATGGGCGGTTTTTGCCGTCTGTCTGACAGGGGCAGTGCTTTTCGGGATTCTGGGAAGTATCTTTTGGGAAAAAAATGATTTTTCGAAAACAGGAATTACCCTGGCCGTGACAAATACGGTCGGAACAGAGGGGGAAAACAGCAGTTCCGGAGGAATCACACTGGCACAGGCAGAAAATATCCGAAAAATGGAACAGGAGAAAGAAAATCCCGTCGGATTTACAGCATGGCGGGAAGAGACGGCGCGGGTAACGGATGAGGACGGTTTTCGCAGCACGGACACCACGCTTTTGCGGCTCTGCGGCACGTCGGAATATCTGATTCCCCATGGAAAAATTCTTGGGGCGGAGGATACGGAAGGCTGCCTGTTGGGCGAAAGCACGGCGGAGCAGTTGTTTGAAAGCCGCAGGGCGGAGGGGCTTAAGGTTCTGTGGGAGGGCAGAATACTGTCGGTGCGTGGGGTACTGCGGGAGCCGGAGGATATTCTGGTTGTCCAGGAGACGAAAGATACGACGGTTTTTAACCGGATAACCTTAGAAAAGAGCGGAAATACAAAGGAGCGGGCAAGGAACTTTAAAGACAGCTACGGGCTGGGGGAAATGCTTCTTACTCACACAGGAGAAAGTCGGATTGAACAGGTGCTTGGGCTGGTGCCGGGAAAGTGGTCGGATTTTTCCGGCTGGCAGGCAAATTGGGAAAGCTGGCGGGAAGAACTGGCGGCGGAAGCGGGACTTGAAAAAAGCATATTGGAACTGGCGGAGCAGGCGGAAAGAAGAAAGGCATTTCTTTTTGGGCTCGGCAGCGGAGCCCTGCTGTTTTGCAGTATGGGGCTTGTCTTAACAAAAAGTGGCAATTCATGAGATATTTTACTTGCGCCTTGACGGCGTATCATGTATGATATTTTATGAGTTGCTCTTTCTTTTTTTATCATAATTAGGAAGGAACATCCTATAAAGAACGCTTCTGTTTTGGCAGGAAAATTGTGGGAAAGAAAGGGCGCAGGACAGATATGAGGAGGATGCAGACATCATGGAAAATGAAAATGTCTCAAAAAATTTTATTGAGCAGATAATTGACAAGGATATAGAGGAGGGGCACTGTAAGGTTGTTCACACCAGATTCCCACCGGAACCTAATGGTTACCTTCATATCGGACATGCCAAATCCATTCTTTTAAACTACGGGCTGGCACAGAAATACAACGGACAATTCAATTTACGTTTTGACGATACAAACCCCACTAAGGAGAAAACGGAGTTCGTGGAGGCGATTGAAGCGGACATTAGGTGGCTTGGCGCAGACTGGGAGGGCAGACTGTTTTTTGCTTCCGATTACTTTGACCAGATGTACGAAGCGGCAGTGACCTTAATCAAAAAGGGAAAAGCCTATGTTTCCGACCTTTCCGCAGAGGAAATCAGAGAGTACCGCGGTACGCTGACAGAGCCGGGCAAAGAGGATCCTTCCTCACACCGCAGCATAGAGGAAAATTTAGCCCTGTTTGAGGATATGAAAAACGGCAAATTTGCAGACGGGGAGAAGGTGCTCCGTGCCAGAATTGACATGGCTTCTTCGAATATTAACATGAGAGACCCGGTCATTTACCGTGTGGCGCATATGAGCCATCACAGAACCGGAGACAAATGGTGCATTTACCCGATGTACGATTTTGCGCACCCCATTGAGGATGCCATCGAGGGCATTACCCATTCCATCTGCACCCTGGAGTTTGAGGACCACAGACCCCTTTACAACTGGGTGATTGACGAGGTGGGGGCAGACCTGATACCGGATAAGGAAGAGATGCCGCCGCAGCAGATTGAGTTTGCAAAGCTTTATCTGACAAACGTTGTGACAGGAAAACGTTACATTAAGCGCCTGGTGGAAGAGGGCATTGTAGACGGTTGGGATGACCCCCGTCTGGTGTCTATCGCCGCTTTAAGAAGGAGGGGATTCACGCCGGAATCCTTAAAAATGTTCGTGGAGCTCTGCGGTGTGGCAAAGGCAAACAGCTCTGTGGATTATGCGATGTTAGAGTACTGTATCCGGGAGGATTTGAAATTAAAGAAACCGCGTATGATGGCGATTTTAGACCCGGTAAAGGTAGTGATTGACAATTACCCGGAGGGAGAGACAGAGTATCTTGAGGTGGTAAATAACTTGGAAAATGAAGAACTGGGAACCCGTAAAGTGCCTTTCTCAAGGGAAATTTATATTGACCGTGAGGACTTTATGGAAGAACCGCCGAAGAAATATTTCCGTATGTTTCCGGGCAACGAGGTTCGCCTGATGAATGCTTACTTCGTGACCTGCAACAGCTTCGTAAAGGACGAAAACGGAAAAGTGACGGAAATCCACTGCACCTATGACCCGGCTTCTAAGGGCGGGAACAGCCCGGACGGCAGAAAGGTAAAGGGCACGATTCAGTGGGTGTCTGCGGCTCACGCAGTGAATGCGGAGGTTCGTCTTTACGAAAATATTGTAGATGAGGAAAAAGGGGTATATAATGAAGACGGAAGTTTGAATTTGAACCCCAATTCCCTGACAGTTTTAAAAGACTGCAAGATAGAAGAAAACATCAAAGATGCGAAGGCATATGACAGTTTTCAGTTTGTGAGACAGGGCTTTTTCTGCGTGGACGCAAAGGATTCCGCACCGGAAAAATTAGTATTTAACCGGATTGTATCTTTGAAGAGTTCCTTTAAGCTGCCCACGGCGTAATGCTGTTTTTAGAACCACTGCTGGGAAGTGAGCAGTAACATGATTTTACGGAAAGGATAGGAAATAAATATGAATTTATTTGCTGGATTAGAAAAATTTGGAATCAAGGCAGGAGATACTGCAAATCTTTTTGAGGAAGAAAAAAAGAAAAGTACAGGCGCAGACGGAACCGTAAAAGAAGAGATACCCAGCGAGGACAGTTTTCTTTTGGATAAAGCAGTGCGCTGTACGGTCTGCGACAAGGTATTTAAGACGAAAATCATCAAGAACGGCCGTGTAAAACGTATGGAGCCGGATATGGATTTGCGTCCCAGATTTGAATATATTGATACCTTAAAATATAATGTTGTGTCCTGCCCTTACTGCGGATATACGGCATTAAACCGCTATTTCGAGCATTTGACCTCCGGTCAGAGAAAGCTCATTAACGAGCAGGTCTGTGCAAACTTTAAGGCGAGTGGCTCCGCTGACCCTATACTGCTTGACTATGATAAAGCAATCGAGCGTTATAAATTAGCTTTGTTTAATGCCATTGTGAAAAAAGGGAAAAACAGTGAAAAGGCATATATCTGCTTAAATATTTCCTGGTTATACCGCGGACAGGCAGAAACGCTTGATGCTTCCGACCCGGAGGCTGCAAAGAAAAAAGCGGAGTGTAAGGAGCAGGAGGAAGCCTTTTATCAGCAGGCATTTGAGGGATTTATGAAGGCTGTGTCTACGGAAGATTTCCCCATGTGCGGTATGGATTCCTGTACGGTGGACTACCTTTTAGCTGCCATGGCATACCACTATAAGAAATATGATGTGGCGTCAAAATGTATCGCCAGAATCCAGGGAACAGCTTCTGCTTCTAAGAAGATGAAGGACCGTGCCTATGAGTTGAAAGAGAAAATCGTGGCTGAGATTAAAAATAATAAACAGGCATAAATTCCATGATAGAAATAATGATTGACTTACAGGGGGGAGCGAAAGCTCCCCTTTATGAAAAAATTTATACTTACATCAAAAACGAAATTACCATCGGCAAGATGGCAACCGGAGAGAAACTGCCCTCCACCAGGCTGCTGGCGCAGAATCTTTCGGTGAGCCGCAGTACCGTGGAAATGGCATATGAACAGCTCCTGGCAGAGGGTTACATTAAGGCGGAACCCTGCAGGGGTTTTTTTGTATGCGACGTGACGGAGCTTTACCGTCTTGGCGTCCGTCTGCCGGAGAAAGACGGAGCACAGGGAGAAAACAGGGAGAAAACAGGGGCAGGTTTCAGGACGGGGCGGTTGCCGGAAACCTCAGGTCAGGGAAAAACAAAGGAAAGCCTGCAAAAAGAGGCTGCCATTGAACTTGATTTTTCCCCTTATGCCATTGACACGGAGCATTTTCCTTTTAATATCTGGCGGAAAATCCATAAAAATGTCCTCTTAGATGACCGTGAGGAATTGCTGTACGCCGGGGACGGACAGGGAGAGTTTGGCTTAAGATGCGCCATTGCCTCCTACCTGCACCAGGCGAGGGGCGTCAACTGCGAACCCTCCGATATTGTGGTGGGAGCGGGAAATGAATATTTAGAGCTTCTGTTGACTCAGATTTTAGGCGGGGGGCAGAAAGTGCTGATGGAAAACCCAACCTACCCCCAGGCATACCATACCTTCTGCAATGCGGGGTATCAGATGGAAATGCTTGCAGTGGGAGAGCAGGGAATGCAGATAGAGGAAGTGCGCCGGAGAAACCCGGATATCGTTTATATGATGCCTTCTCATCAGTTCCCCTTAGGGACGGTGATGCCGCTAAAGCAGCGGTTGGAGCTGTTAAAGTGGGCGGCAGAGGAAGAAAACCGCTATTTAATCGAGGACGACCACGACAGCGAATACCGCTACCGCGGAAAGCCGATTCCCTCCCTGCAGAGCGTAGATACCGTGGGAAAGGTGATTTATCTGGGGACTTTTTCCAAAAGTATTGCTCCCTCGCTGCGTATCAGCTACATGGTGCTGCCAGATAAACTGTTAGAGCGATATCACAGCCAATGCGGATTCTATTCTGTCACGGTGCCGAAAATGCAGCAGGAGGTGCTGCGGGCTTTTATGGAAGAAGGGCATTTTGAGCGTCATCTGAATAAAATGCGTGGTATTTACCGTTCGAAGCATGATTTTCTTCTGGGAGAGTTGAAAAAGAGAAGCTGGGTGAAGGCTGTCCGGGGAGAACATGCGGGTCTCCATGTTTTAGTGGAGGTCAGGACGAAGCTATCGGAGCAGGAAATCTGTGCACTGGCAGGGAAACGGGGAGTGCGGGTGTATGGGATTTCGGAATACTTTATTTACGGGGAGGAAGAGAAGAGTGAAAATGGGGGAGGAAACGATACAGATGATAATGTTTTCCTATATTCCATGGAGAAAACGAAAGGAGAAAATGGAGTAGGAGACAGCCGGGAAATGTCTGGCTGTCCGGTGGTGGTGCTGGGGTATGGAAAATTGACGGAAGAGGAGATGCGCAAGGGGTTAGAGAGACTGGATGAGGTGTTGAATTAGAAAAAAATTTCATCCCGGGTGGAATTTCGCTTTGCAAATTACACAGAAATTAATTAGTATGGAATAGAAAGAGTTTTTTCAGTGAATACTTGAAAATGCCTGGTGGGTATGATATACTGTTTGTAGGCAAAAAATGAGATGATGTCTATGCAGACACCAAAGCGAAAACCCACGGATGGCAGTCCGTGGGTTTTCTTTCGGCTAGTTGTCACTGTTATCTTCGTCTAGCCATTTGCAGATATAGTGGCAGGCTATACCGGCTGCGACGGAGAGTAAAAATGAGATAATGATGTTCATGCAGACACCCCCTTTCCGTTGTCGGATTGGGAAGTGACAACACGTAAATTGTAGCATAACATGTCGAAGATGGGAAGTTATTTTAGAAAAAAGCGCCACTCTATATCATCAATAGAGCAGCGCTTTTTCGTTTTGTATAATAAGATGTATTGCTGAAGTATTCAGCAGGATGAAAATTATTGAAAGCTGGGGAACTGGTATAAAAAGGATGTTCAGTAGCTGTAGAGAATACGGAATTAGAGAGCCGGAATTGTTAGAAATAGGTGATAGTTTTCGAGTGAATCTATATAGACCATCTTACAATGTAGTTCACCAAAGTTCACCAAAAAGTTCACCAAAAGATGTAAACCAAACACAACAGAAGATTTTGGATATGATACTGGAAAATCAGGAAATAACTTAAACTGCTATGGCGGAAGCATTAGATGTTACCACAAGAGCAATCAAGAAAAATATAAAAGAGTTGGTTGATAAAGGATTGGTAGAACGTGTTGGTTCATCCAGAAAGGGATATTGGAAAATAAAAGAATAGAAAAATGGTGAGTATTTTCAGTAAGGAATGGTTTTTGAATTGCAGTTAGAAATTAATTAGTATGGAATAGAATGAGTTTTTTCAGTGAATACTTGATATGGCTGGCTGCATATGGTATAATAGCGGTAGCTAAGAAAGAGATAGTATCCAAGTGGTACACAAAGCGAAAGCCCCAGAGCGTCACCTCTGGGGCTTTCTTCAGGCTAGTTGTCACTGCCATTTCCGTCTAGCCATTTGCAGATATAATAGCTGGTTACACCTGCCATAACGGAAAGTAAGAAAGAGATAATAAGTTCCAAGTGGTTCACCCCCTTTCCGTTGTCGGATTGGGAAGTGACAACACGTAAATTGTAGCATAACATGTCGAAGATGGGAAGTTATTTTAGAAAAAAGCGCCACTCTATATCATCAATAGAGCAGCGCTTTTAAAATTATTTATTCTCCTCTAATTCCTGCATTTTCATCGCACGAACCTTTAACGGCAGACCAAACAGAGTAATAAATCCTTCCGCATCGTGATGGTCATATAAATCACCTGTGGTAAAGCTTGCCAGAGACTCACTGTAAAGAGAGTATGGAGAAGTAGTTCCGGCTTTGATAATATTGCCTTTGTATAATTTAAATTTCACTTCTCCGGTTACATATTCCTGAGTAGAGGAAACGAAAGCCTTTACTGCATCGCAAAGCGGAGTAAACCATTTTCCCTCGTATACAATCTGAGCCAGCTTATTGCCCATATCTTTCTTTACTTCCATGGTAGCACGGTCTAACACCAGCTCCTCTAACTGCTGGTGAGCCTCCATCAGGATAGTTCCACCCGGTGTCTCGTAAACGCCGCGGGATTTCATACCAACCACACGGTTTTCCACGATATCAATAATACCGATACCATGCTTTCCGCCTAAACGGTTTAACTCACGGATAATATCGGAAACCTTCATTTCCTTACCATTGACAGACTTCGGAACACCCTTTTCAAAAGTCATCGTCACGTACTCGCCCTCGTCCGGCGCTTTTTCCGGAGATACGCCAAGCACCAATAAGTGGTCGTAATTCGGCTCACATGCCGGGTCCTCTAATTCCAGACCCTCATGGCTGATGTGCCAGATATTGCGGTCACGGCTGTAGCTTGAATCAGCGGAGAACGGTAAATCAATGCCATGAGCCTTGCAGTATGCAATCTCAGACTCACGGGAGTCCATATTCCATTTGTCATCTCTCCAGGCAGCAATGATTTTAAGGTCAGGAGCTAACGCTTTAATACCAAGCTCAAAACGAATCTGGTCATTTCCCTTACCGGTTGCACCGTGGCAGATAGCAGTAGCGCCTTCTTTTCTGGCAACCTCCACTAACTTTTTCGCAATCAGAGGACGTGCCATAGAGGTGCCGAGTAAATATTTGTTCTCATAAACAGCATTTGCCTCCACACAGGGCATAATATAGTCATCGCAGAACTCATCAATGATATCCACGATATATAATTTAGAAGCTCCGCAGGAAATCGCTCTTTCCTCCAGACCGTCTAACTCCTCCTCCTGCCCGCAGTCGATACAGCAGCAGATAACTTCATAATCATAATTCTCCTTTAACCATGGGATAATAGCCGTGGTATCAAGACCGCCGGAGTACGCTAAAATAACTTTTTCTTTCATGGGATAGTTCCTTT
>JAGAIK010000007.1 GCA_017626625.1 Roseburia sp. | reverse complement strand
TATTTATCCAAGGAGGACTATCCATGACCAACACATTCACCATAAAAAACTACGCCAAAAAATCCACATTTTCCAGCTTCCTCCCCGGCATTTCCGGCGCCCACGGCATCCCCATCTGGTGCTATTACGTCAACCGCGGTCAGGGCGTCGTAAGCTTCGGCGTGGAGGACAAAGACCATGCCATCATGGAATTTTATCCCGCCCATCAGGCATACCAGAACGTAAAACGAACTGGTTTCCGCACCTTCGTCAAAAAAGACGGCTATTACTTGGAAATCTTCCAGAAGGAAGACAAACCCCACTCCATGGAAATCGGAATGAATACCTTCACCATACGGGAAAAAGATGAAGTAAACCAGTTAGACACGGAAATCACCTACTTTACCCTGCCCGGTGAAAACGTCGGGGCACTGGTACGAAAAATCACCATTACCAACACAGATATGTATGACTGCGAATTAGAAATCCTAGACGGAATGCCAGCCTGCATTCCCTACGGCGTAGACGCCGCAAGCATGAAGGAAATGGGGCAGACCTCAAAAGCCTGGATGCAGGTGGAGGACGAAAAAACCAATGTCCCCTATTACAGAGTCCGCGTCAGTATGGCGGACACCGCCGCAGTCTCTAAAGTGGAGGGCGGCAACTTTTCCTTTGCCTGTTTAGCAGACGGACAAAAATTAAAAGCCATCGTTGACCCGGATGCCGTATTCGGCTATGACAACAGTTTAGAAAGGGCAGTGGGCTTTTTAGAGCGGAGCGCGCAGGAATTGATGGAATATCCCCAGGTGACGGCGAACCAGCTCCCCTGCAGTTTCTTCGTGACAAAGCAGCCCCTTGCTGCAAAAAAGAGCATGACGATTTACGAAGTCATCGGACAGGTGGAAAACAAAGATGTCTTACATCAATTTTTGCAGAAAAAATTTGACAGGGTATATTTTGACAGGAAATTTGCAGAGGCAGTGAATTTGACGGAAGAACTGTGCAGAGGCATCGAAACCCACACGGGGGATGACCGTTTTGACACCTACTGCAAATACACCTATTTAGACAATCTGCTGCGGGGCGGTTATCCCACAAAGCTGACGAAGGATAAAGTGTTTTATCTCTATTCCAGAAAACATGGAGACTTAGAGCGGGATTACAACTATTTCTGTATGCTGCCAGAATTTTATACCCAGGGAAACGGAAACTTCCGGGATGTCAATCAGAACCGCCGTCTGGACACGGCATTTCACCCCTTTGTGGGAGATAAGAATATTAAAATGTTTTACAGCCTGATACAGCTTGACGGGTATAACCCTCTGGCAGTGGAGAAGGTGACTTACCAGTTAAAACAGGAGCAGGCGGAAATGCTGCCGCTCCCGGATAAAGCACAGCAGGCATTTACAAGACCTTTTACTCCGGGCGAGGGCTGGCGCAGATTAGAGCAGGCAGGTGTGCCGGAAAAAGAGAGACAGAATTTATTTGAGCGGATTTTAGAGCAGGCGGAGGAAACCGTAAACGGCAATTTCGGAGAGGGATACTGGTGTGACCACTGGACCTACAATCTGGATTTGGTTGAAAATTATCTGGCGGTGTTCCCGGAGCGGGAAAAGGAATTGCTGTATGACGGCTCTTACACCTGGTTTTTATCTCAGATAAACATCAATCGGAGAGCGAGACGCTACGTGAAAACACCTGCGGGCATCCGGCAGTATCATGCTTTAGCGGAGGAAAGCCGCCGGGACAAAAAACTTAACAAGGACAATTCCGGCAGCGGAAACGCCTGCAATGGTACGGAGAAGCTGGTAAGGGATTCTGACGGAGAAATTCTTCACGCCACATTGATGGAGAAATTACTGTTACTGTGTACGACCAAATATGCCACCCTGGATTCCTATGGCATGGGAATCGAGATGGAGGGCGGCAAGCCGGGCTGGTATGATGCGTTAAACGGGATGCCGGGCATTTTCGGCTCTTCCATGGCGGAGACCTGTGAGCTTGGCAGAATGTTAGCCTACACCATCGGCGCATTAGAAAGATATGATTGTGAAGTAGAGGTATTAGAAGAAATTGCCGACCTGATAAAAGCATTAGCTGCCATTACACAGGCGGAAAAAGAGCATTTGCTGAAAGAAGAAAAAGTCATGGGCTTCTGGAATCAGGTGAATGATGCCAAGGAAGCATATCGTGAAAAAACATTTGCAGGAGTATCCGGCAGGAAAGTCTCACTTTCTTCCGGGGAATTAGCAGAGATTTTAAAGGAATGGGAGATTGTGGTAAATACAGGAATTGCCAAGGCATACCGTTACGGGGAAAAGATTTTCCCCACCTACTTTACCTACGAAGTGACGGACTATGAGGAGAGAGAGGACGGAATTGTGGTGAAGGACTTTGCCGTGAAGCCGGTGCCCTATTTCCTGGAAGGTCCGGTGCGTTATCTGAAATTAGACAGGGAAACGGAGCAGAAGCAAAAACTCTATCGGGAAGTAAAAGACAGCGATTTATACGACGGAAAACTGCACATGTATAAGGTAAATGCCGACCTGGCGTCCGGTTCCTACGAACTGGGGCGGGCAAGAGCCTTTACACCGGGCTGGTTAGAGAACGAATCCATCTGGCTGCACATGGAGTATAAATATTTGCTGGAATTATTAAAATCGGAAATGTATGAAGCGTTTTTTGACGATTTTAAGAAAGCGGCAATCCCGTTTCTGGATGCAGAGCAGTATGGAAGAAGCATTTATGAAAATTCTTCCTTTATCGCCAGCAGTGCCAATCCCAATCAGGCATACCACGGAAAAGGCTTTGTGGCAAGGCTCAGCGGTTCCACGGTGGAATTTTTGCAGATGTGGCAGATTATGATGTTTGGAAAACAGCCCTTTGTCCTGCGGGACGGAAAGCTGTCGCTGCAGTTATCCCCTGCGCTGCCGGAGTACCTGATTGGTGAGGAAAAACAGGTGACAGCCATGTTTTTAAGCAAAATTCCGGTGACCTATCATTTGGATGCGAAAAAGGATTACCTGCCGGGGCAGTACCGGGTGGAATCCGTGGATGTGGTATACGAAAAGGGAAGCCATTATACCATTACCGGGGGCGTCATCAGTGGAAAATTAGCGGAGGATATCCGGGAACAGAAGGTTTCTGCTATTCACGTGGAGTTAAGGAGGAAGAAATGAGAATCATTACGACAGATTTTGCAAAAGGGAAATTCTGGGAAGAGACAGAAACGAAAAAGGAAAAGATGGAGGACTGCATGAAGGTGGTGAATGTCTATCCCCATCGGAAGGACCAGGTGATGCGCGGTTTTGGCGGCGCATTTACGGAGGCAAGCGCCCACAATTATGCGGCGCTGAGTGATTCGGAGAAGAAAAAAGTCATAGAAGGATATTTCGGGGAGACGGGGCTTGGCTACCGCATGGGAAGAATCACGGTTCACAGTTGTGACTTCGGTCTTGGAAATTACACTTATCTGGAAGGGGAGGATGAGAGCCTTGCAAGCTTTTCCTTAGCACATGATAAGAAAGAGATTCTTCCTATGCTGCGGGATGCCATGGAAGCTGCGGGAGAACCCATGGAATTTCTTGCCTCTCCCTGGTCGCCGCCTGCCTTTATGAAATCCAACGGGGAGATGAATCACGGCGGAAAATTGAAAAAGGAATATTGCCAGAGCTGGGCGGATTATATCGTGAAGTTTTTAAAGGCCTATGAGGAGGAGGGTGTCTCTATCCGGCGCCTTACGGTGCAGAATGAGCCGGATGCGGTGCAGACCTGGGATTCCTGTACCTATACTGCGGAAGAGGAAGGAAATTTTGTGGGAGAATATTTAGGTCCCACATTGCAGAAGGCGGGATTATCTGACCGGGAAATTTTTATCTGGGACCACAACAAAGAAGCGTTGCTTGAGCGGGTGGAAAAGACCATGGCACAGGGAAATGCCGCAGATTATATCCGGGGAGCAGCCATGCACTGGTATACCGGCGACCACTTTGAGGCGCTGGATTTGGTGCGGAAAGAGTTTCCCAAATTAGAGCTGATTT
>JAGAIK010000098.1 GCA_017626625.1 Roseburia sp. | reverse complement strand
ACAGAAGACTAAGACAAACGCAAGAACCCGCAAGGGACCGAAGCGTACTGTTGCAAATAAGAAGAAATAAGACTTCTTTCATTGTTGGTTACAGACAAACATTTGATTAATTTTGAGAAAGTAGGTTAGTTTAGATATGGCTAAAGTTACAAAGAAAGTGACAAAAAAGCGCGTAAAGAAAAACGTTGAACGCGGACAGGCACATATTCAGTCATCTTTTAACAACACGATCGTAACGATCACAGATGCTGAGGGAAATGCTTTATCATGGGCAAGTGCTGGTGGTCTTGGATTCAGAGGTTCAAGGAAATCTACTCCATATGCTGCACAGATGGCAGCAGAGACGGCAACAAAGGCAGCTTTAGTATACGGATTAAAGACTGTTGATGTTATGGTCAAGGGACCAGGATCAGGAAGAGAAGCAGCAATTCGTGCGCTTTCCGCATGTGGTCTTGAGGTTACAAGCATCAAGGACGTAACCCCGGTACCTCACAACGGATGTCGTCCACCAAAACGCAGAAGAGTTTAATTAGGAGGGAGAGACGAAAATGGCAGTAAATAAAGTTCCTGTTCTGAAAAGATGCAGATCCCTTGGTTTAGAGCCAAGTTACTTAGGATATGACAAGAAGTCCAATAGAGAGTTAAAGAGAGCGAACAAGAAGGTGTCTGAGTACGGTCTTCAGTTACGCGAGAAGCAGAAAGCGAAATTCATCTACGGTGTATTAGAGAAGCCTTTCCACAACTACTATGTGAAGGCTGACCAGATGAAGGGCATGACCGGTACGAACCTTATGACTATGTTGGAGTCCAGATTAGACAACGTAGTATTCCGTATGGGATTCGCGAGAACCAGAAAAGAAGCAAGACAGATCGTTGACCACAAGTTCGTATTAGTAAACGGCAAGCAGGTAAACATTCCGTCTTACCTTGTGAAAGCTGGCGACGTAATCGAGATCAAGGAGAAGAACAAGGGTCTTCAGAGAATGAAGGATATCATCGAGGTAACCGGTGGAAGACTTGTTCCGGATTGGTTAGATGTTGACGCTGAGAAATTACAGGGAACTGTAAAAGAATTACCTTCCAGAGAGCAGATCGACATACCTGTTGACGAGATGCTCATCGTCGAGTTGTACTCCAAGTAATCGTGATTAGGCGGATGCAATACATTAGGCAAATTACCCGAGAAGGAGGGATTTTGTAGTGTTCGATTTTCAAAAACCAAAAATTGAGATCGCAGAAATTTCAGAAGACAAGAAGTACGGAAGGTTTGTTGTAGAGCCACTGGAAAGAGGCTACGGTAAAACACTTGGTAATTCTTTGAGGAGAATCATGCTTTCTTCGTTACCGGGTGCAGCTGTCAGCCAGGTTAAGATCGACGGTGTTTTACATGAATTCAGTTCCATTCCTGGCGTAAAGGAAGATGTGACTGAGATTATTATGAATATCAAAAATCTTGCCATCAGAAATAACAGCTCTACAAATGAACCTAAAGTTGCTTACATTGAATTTGAAGGTGAAGGTGTAGTCACGGCGGCAGATATCCAGGTTGATTCTGATATTCAGATTTTAAATCCGGATTTAGTAATTGCTAACTTAAATGGCGGAGCAGATTGTAAATTATACATGGAGCTTACCATTACCAAGGGCAGAGGCTATGTCAGCGCAGAGAAAAACAAGTCAGAGGATGTGCCCATCGGTGTAATTGCAGTTGATTCTATTTACACACCGGTGGAGCGTGTGAACCTGCTTGTGGAAAATACCCGTGTTGGTCAGATTACAGACTATGATAAGCTTACTCTGGATGTATATACCAACGGAACACTTGAGCCGGACGAGGCTGTCAGCCTGGCTGCGAAAGTGCTGAGCGAGCACTTAAATCTTTTCATTGACTTATCCGAGGCGGCAGTAAATGCTGACGTCATGATTGAAAAAGAGGACAATGCAAAAGAGAAAGTATTAGAGATGAACATTGATGAACTTGAGTTATCTGTTCGTTCCTATAACTGTTTGAAGAGAGCCGGCATCAATACCGTCGAAGAACTCACAAACAGAACCCCGGAGGATATGATGAAAGTCCGTAACTTAGGACGGAAGTCATTAGAGGAAGTTTTAGCAAAATTAAAAGAGTTAGGACTTCAGTTAAACCAGGGGGAAGAAAGCTAAGAAAACCAAAAGGCGGCATAATATGCTGCTTAAGGCTTATATACTCATAAGACAGGCAGAAACGGTAAGTCCGAACGGCGCGGAGTATGTCTGGTGTGCAGGGTGTATGTATGGCTTTGGGATATGCCGGGTGAGGGAATGCGCCCGAAACAGTCCGAGGGCAGTGCAGACGAGATCTTGACACACAGTTCATGAGTGGCGCTTGGAAAGACTTGTGACGGTACATGAGGATTTCCAAAACAAGAATATGATGTTCGGTAAATAAGACCAAAGGGCGTTGCCGGATATCCCACAAAATGGAGGAAAATTAAAATGGCAAAGTATCGTAAATTAAGCAGAACCTCTAGCCAGAGAAAGGCATTATTAAGAGGTCAGGTTACAGCATTATTAAACAACGGTAAAATCGTTACCACAGAGGCAAAGGCGAAAGAAGTTCGTAAAATTGCCGAGGGTCTTATCGCTTTAGCAGTAAAAGAGAAAGATAACTACGAAGAAGTTACTGTAAAGGCAAAAGTTGCCCGCAAAGACAAAGACGGCAAGAGAGTAAAAGAAGTGGTAGACGGAAAGAAAGTTACCGTATACGATGAAGTTGAGAAGACCATCAAAAAAGATAAGCCTTCCCGTCTTCATGCCCGTAGAGAAATGTTAAAAGTTCTTTACACCGTAAAAGAAGTTCCGACAGAAGCTGCCGGAAGAAAGAGAAACACCAAGGAAGTTGATTTAACAGCAAAATTATTTGATGAAATCGCTCCGAAATATGCTGACCGCAACGGTGGTTACACCAGAATTGTAAAAATCGGACAGCGTAAAGGTGACGGTGCATTAGAAGTTTTACTTGAGTTAGTATAAGAGACCGTGAAAAGCCCGATTGCAGACTTTTTGTAATCGGGCTTTTATTTGTACCAGAAAGGAGAAAAATACAAATGGGATTATTTGATTTATTCGGAAAAAAGAGTGCACCGGAGGATTCCACACCATTAACAGATTCTGAAAAATGGATTGTAGCCACATACGCAATCTGGTCTGAGTTTTGCAACGGAAGCTGGAAATTTATCGGTGGGTTTGAGAAGAACCGTTCCAATGCCAGCATGGCAAGAGGCGTGTTAAACCGTGACTGGGCGATAAACAAGGCTGAAACAGGAAAAGATATGGTAAAATACCTGATCGAAAATGCAGGAAAAGCGGATGAGGAAGACGGAGCCGAAGCACAGGAGCGTGCGAAGAAAAAGCTGGCATTTGACTATGCCTGTGCCTGCAATATATGCGGCAGAATGTATCTTGGAGGCTTGATGGATGCGGGAGAATCCATGAGACTTGCCAAGGAAGCGGCAAAAAGAATCCAGGAGAGCTACAGCTCATGGGAGGAATATGGCGTAGCCTATGTGGAAGGCGCAAAATTAGAGCTGGGTTGTGAGCCGGGAGACAGCCGTGCAAAACAGTTGGATGATATCTGGGCAAGATTGTCCGCAATGCCGGACGGACCTTACACCGTGGCATGGAATACATCCCTGTAAGAGACAGGAAAATTAAGGAGCATGACGCTTAGTCATGCTCCTTTGTCAATGAGAGGGTAAAGATAAATTCTGTTCCAACGCCCTCGGTACTGATACAGTTGATATTCTCCCCGTGTGCCAGAATAATTTCTTTTACGATGGCAAGCCCCAGTCCGGTGCCCTTCTTATCTTTTCCACGGGAGAGGTCTGTCTTATAAAAACGCTCCCAAATCTTTTTGATACTGTCGCTTGGAATGCCAATTCCGGTGTCTTTGACGGACACGAATACTTTTTCATTTTTCTCCGTCGTCTCGATGGTGATGGCAGAATCCGCATGGCTGAATTTGATAGCATTGTCAATCAGGTTGTAGAGCACCTGCTGGATTTTGCTCATATCGGCGGAGACAAAGAGTTTTTCCCCGGTTAAAATCAGGTTAAAGGAAATCCGTTTTTCTAAGCAGATACCCTCAAAGGTCTGCACCGTGGTTTTTATGGTATGGTTGATATCAAAATCCGTGATATCTAACATAATACCGTGTTTGCCGAATTTGTTTAATTCCAGAAGGCTCTTCGTCAGCTTATTTAACCGCTCTGTCTCAAATAAGATAATATTTAAGTATTTGTCCTGCATTTCCACTGGAATAGTGCCGTCTAACATTGCCTCCACATAACCTTTGATGGAGGTCAGCGGAGAACGGAAATCATGGGAAACGTTGGAGACAAATTTTTTCTGGTCCTCTTCTAACGTATTTAATTCGTTCGCCATATAATTTAAGGAGGCGGCAAGGTAACCGATTTCGTCATTGGAATGGACATCTATCTTTGCCTCAAAGTTGCCGGAGGCGTATTGGTCTGCTCCTTTGGCAATTTTCCGAATGGGTATGTACACCACATAAGTAAACAGCACTAATACGATAAAGGCAGCCACAAACAGCAGCGCCAAAGTTTTGTAGGAAATATGGGTCAGGCTGTTGGCAAAGGAAACCAGATTACTGGTGGGCTTATGGATAATGACATAACCCCGCACCTTATAATTTACCGTGATAGGAGAAAAGACGCTTAAGGTTTCACTGGTAAAATGCTGGTAAAAATCCCCTATCTGGTAATAATTATTGCCGAAATCCGTGATATCAAAATCTGTGATATTTTCCTCTAAGCCGGAGATGTCGGAGGCGGTATTGAGCAGAATATTTCCACGGGTGTCCATAATCCAGATTTCACTGGAAAGGTAAGTGCTTAGAGTGGTAAGCTGCTTCTGGAGCTGCTCTAGGGTGATGGAGCGGCTGAAATAATTCTGGGCGTAATCAGAGGAAATCAATGCCGATTCCCGGTACAGCGAGGACGCCTCCCGCTGGGTCAGAAAATCGAAGATGGCATGGTAGGTAAAGGTGGCGATAATGATAAAACCAATGACCCCGTACATCAGATAGCCCGTGAGAAGCTTGGGATAAAGTGTGCGTTTCATAGATTTTTGACCTCAAATTTATAACCGATGCCCCAGACCGTAGCAAGGCTCCAGTTGGCATGGTCTTTGATTTTTTCACGGAGGCGTTTCACATGAACGTCCACCGTGCGGGTGTCCCCGATATATTCATAGCCCCAGATATGGTCGAGAAGCTGCTCTCTGGTAAACACCTGGTTAGGAGAGGCGGCAAGGAAATACAAAAGCTCCAACTCCTTGGGCGGCATATCTACGGGCTGTCCGTTGTAAATCACGGAGTAATTGGACAGATTGACCACCAAATCGGGGTATTTGACACATTTTAATTCGGGGGAGGTTTCTTCTGCCTTTACCGGCTGATAACGGCGCAGGACTGCTTTTACCCGTGCCACTAACTCCTTGGAATCAAAGGGTTTCATAATATAATCGTCTGCGCCTAACTCCAGTCCCAGTACCTTGTCAAAGATTTCACCTTTGGCGGAAAGCATGATAATCGGAACATTTGCCTTGGCACGAACCTCTCTGCAGACCTGGTAGCCGTCAATGCCGGGCAGCATCAAATCCAGCAGGATAAGGTTGGGATTGTATTGCTCAAAGGCTTTTAAGGCTTCTTCGCCGTCATTTACGATTTTTGTATCAAAGCATTCTTTGGTGAGGTAGAGTGAAATCAGTTCTGCGATATTGTTGCCATCATCTACGATTAGAATTTTTTGTTTTGCTGCCATTCTTTCATTCTCCTTTCTATTTTTTGGGGTTCGGTTTTATTCCCGGAACTCTGCAATGGTAACGCCGGCGTCTCCCTCTCCAAATTCACCTAAATGGAAGGATTTCACATATTTCAGACGCTTTAAATGTGCCTGCACGGCATTGCGCAGCGCTCCCGTTCCTTTGCCGTGGACAATCCGCACGGAAGGCAGATGGGCGAGGTAGGCATCATCTAAATATTTATCCAAAAGGGCGATGGCTTCGTCCGTGGTCTTTCCAATCAGGTTGATTTCCGTGGACACGGAGGCGGACTTGCTCATTTTGATTTTCCCGGCTCCGGTCTTGCCGTATTTTTTGCTGGTGGGGGAGGTGTCTTCCTCTAATAAAATCAGGTCGTTGATATTGACCAGAGAGTTTAAAATCCCCATCTGAACATACAAATCCCCCTTTGCGTTGGGCAGGGAGTGGACGGTACCCTTTAAATTCATGCTGATTACCTTGACGCTGTCGCCAATCCGCAGCTTCTTGGGAACTTTGTGGTTCGGCGCGGCGTTTTTCTTCTGGTCCGCCATCTTTTTCTGAGCGTCCGTCATCTTGTTGCGGATTTTGGTACGCTCTTTTTCCATCTCGCTCATGGGCGCCTGGGCGGTGCCGTATTTGTTGAAATTGCGGATGGTCTCATCTGCCATATCCTTGGCTTCTTTTAAGATGTTAAATGCCTGCTCGTTGGCCTCCCTTAAAATCTTGTCACGGCTTAAATCCAGACGTTCCTGCTTCTGTTCTAACTGCTCCTTGAGCCTGCGGACTTCCTCTTTGTACTGATTGATTTCTAACTGCTCTTTTTCGATGGTAAGGCGGCTCTTTTCCAAATCAGCCAGCAAATCCTCGAAGTTTTCATCATTTTCGCTGATACGTTCCTTTGCATCCTCAATGACGTCCATATTCAGCCCTAATTTCTGGGAAATGGCAAAGGCGTTGCTTTTTCCCGGAATGCCAATCAGAAGGCGGTAGGTGGGGCTTAAGGTGTCCACGTTAAATTCACAGCAGGCATTTTCCACGCCGGGGGTGGAGAGGGCAAATACCTTCAGCTCGCTGTAGTGGGTGGTAGCCATGATTTT
>JAGAIK010000097.1 GCA_017626625.1 Roseburia sp. | reverse complement strand
GACGGTAGGTGCGATTTCTTTTAACTGGTCGTACATCTTTTCCTGCACGGTGGAGATAATGATTAAATCGGGCGACAGGTTCATCACCGCCTCAATGTCCATGGTGTCCTGCATACTGTAGCCAAGGATTTCCGCCCCTGCTAAGGTTTCCTCTAAATAGCTTGGAAATTTTGTATAATCGTAGGCGTCACTGTTTGCCGTTCCCACCACGGAATATCCCAGAATGGAAAGGATATCACTGTTTCCGCTTAAATCCACAATGCGCTGCGGCGCTGCAGGAATTTCCACCTCCCCACGGGCATCGGTGACGGTGACTGTGCCGGAAGCTGACCCGCTCATATCCGCATCGTTCTTCTCGATGTCTGCGGCTGCATTTTCCGTGGTTTCCGCTGCCCCTCCGTTATTTTCCGCAGCGCTGCCGTTTCCTGCATTCCCGCTGTTTCCTGCATTCCCGCTGTTTCCGCAGCCTGCCAGCATTCCGCCTGCCAATGTTGCTGCCATCATAAATATAACCAATCTTTTTTTCATCCTTGTCTCTCCTTTTATTTCCATCATATGGTAGTTCTGTCTGTCTTTGGTTAGTCTATTCTAACCTCAAGCAGATTTATTCTATCATCTTTCCTGCGGAATGCAAGATTTACACCTTTTTTCATTATTTTTTCACCTTTTCGAATAATTATGCTATGATAAACTTACTGAGAAAAATTCGAGAAAGGCAGGACATTTTATGATTGTAAAATCCCCAAAAGAATTTCAGAATTTTATGTTTTCCATGTTAGACTTTTCCCCCACACCGGGAGATTACTATACGCTCTATTCCAGTGCCGCCCACCCCGAAAACGGGCAGTGCTGCATTTATTCCCGCCCCGGTTATTATGAACTGGGCGTGGCGGATTATACCATTCCAAAGGATTTATCCGTGACTTTTTCCAATCCAGGACGTCTGCTGCGGTTCGGCACCCTCTACACCGGGAAAACCCATTTCAAATTGCAGAACCAGCCCGCCGATTCCTTCACCCCCTCCTCCTTCCTTGTGATGGAAGACGGGATAAGAGGACAGCAGGCGTGGAAATCCGGCGATTATTTTCAGGGAATGGAGCTTACCGTCTTTGAACCCTATCTCACCGAATACCTCGCCCCCGCTTTTCCTGAGCTGTTTTCCTTTTCTGATTTCCCGGCGAACGTCACCCGGAAATCTCTGCCGCCGGAAATCCTTGCGGTCTTAGGGCAGATGTACACCCTCCACTGCGAGAACCGTCTTTCCCCTCTCGCCTTAGAAAGCCTGGTGCTGCAATGCCTGGCGGTTTTGACCGAAGAAATAAAAAAGAAGCCCATGGAATTTTCTCCAAAAGCTTCTTTCAAAAAAATAAAAATCGGCACCGACCGCTATCTCAACATCACCTATGAGGATTTAAACTCCATATCCCGGGCAAAAAGGATTTTGGAAGAACGCTTCTGCGCTCCGCCCACCGTGAGGGAATTAAGCGATGCGGTTTTCCTCTCCGAACAGAAGCTGAAATCTGCTTTTCTGGATTTGTACGGCATGACCATTCACACCTATGCCACTTCCCTTAGGATGGACTACGCCGCCGGACTACTGCAGGACCCCACCCTCTCCGTCGAGGAAATCAGCAAAAAATGCGGCTACCAATACTCCGGGAATTTTATCCACGCCTTTAAAAGGTGGTTCGGGAGGACGCCGAAGGAGTACCGCTAAACTTGCGGCGCCCCCTCCTTTCCTACTGCCAGCCGGACAAATTCCGACACATCGAAGGGCTTATTGAGAAATGCGTCCGCTCCGCACTCCTTCAGCTTCCCTCTGCATTCTTCATAACCGTAGGCGGAAAGCGCAATCACATACAGATTCCGGACATCCTCCCGCTGGTGCGCCCGGACTGCCGCGGTCAGCTCATAACCGTCCATTTCCGGCATGGAAATATCCGTAAGCAGGATATCAATCTCTCCCTCGGATGATTCTGCTAAAATTCCCAGTGCCTCCGCACCGCTCTCCGCCGTGACGGTTTGGAATCCCTCGGACTTAATCATCTCATTCGCCACCTCCAGATTCAGCAGATTGTCATCTACAATCAGCACCGTCTTTTCTTCCCTGGAAAAATCCAGGGTCTCAGGGGGGGGCGACCGTTTCCTCCGCCTTCGGAAGTGCAAACCAGACCTCCGCCACGGTTCCTGTCCCGGCTTCACTCTCAATGGAAATGTCCCCTTCCATGACGTCGATGATATATTTGACGATGGCTAACCCCACGCCTGTCCCGCAGTGAGTCTCCGACACAATGCTGCGCCCTCTGCCAAAGGCTTCAAACAGCCTCTCTTTTTGCGCCTCGTCCATGCCGCTGCCCGTATCACGCAGTGTAATGTGGAAACGGGTTTTTCCTCCGCTTCCCTCCTCTGTCTCAATCTTTAGGAACACACTGCCTCCCGCTTGATTGAATTTCACCCCGTTTTCCAGAAGATTAAACACAATCTGCTTGATTCTCAGGTAATCTCCCACATAAACGCCTGATGCCTTACACTCCACCTGAAACTCTATTTCCTTCTTTTTCGCAACATACTCGAAGTATCTCTGACAGGACGCCGCTAACTCCTCCACAGAAAAGTTTTTATCTTCCAGTTGCAATTTTCCTTCCAGAAGATATGCCATATTCAGCAAATCCGAGAGCAGCCGCATCAGATATTCCGCCGAATCCCGCACGCTTTCGATATAGTAATCCGCCTGCTGCGTATTTCCTTTCTGCAATTCCAAATGCGCCAGTTGGTTTTGCCCCATAATGGCGTTCATGGGCGTGCGGAAATCATGGGAAATGTGCTGCATAAACTCCGTTTTCACCTGGTTTGCCTTGCTCACCTCTTCGTAGGCGCGCTGCAGTTTGCGCTTGTGCTCTTCCTCCGCCGCCCATTCCTCCGTGATAT
>JAGAIK010000096.1 GCA_017626625.1 Roseburia sp. | reverse complement strand
GTTTTACGGATACCGGAATTTTACCATGGAAGATGAAAAGGGAAATGTGTTAGCGGATGCCAATTCTGTGTGGATACACATGGATATCAATACCATGCGCCCGGTGCGGATTACCCAGGCAATGAAAGAAGCCTATGTTCCGGATATCTCAGCAGGTTTAGAGGGGAACTGGGCGCCGAGGAAAATCGCTGTTCCGGAAACCGGGGTGTCAGAGAAGCGGGAGCCTGTTCCGGTGGCGAGATTTTTTATCGACACGAACCATCATATGAACAACGGAAAATATGTCCTTGTGGCGGAGGAATATCTGCCGGAGGATTTTCTGGTACACAGGCTGCGGGTGGAATATAAAAAGGCGGCGGTATTAGGGGATGTGCTGTACCCTTCCGTGCGGAGAGAGGAAAACTGCGTCACTGTGGTTTTGGCAGAGGAGACGGGAACCCCCTATGCGGTAGTTCAGTTTATCGGGGAAGAGGCATAGAAAACGGGCAGCCAGAAGTTTTGGCATTTGAAAGGAAAGCAGAGAGCCGCAGAAGCGGAATGAGGGAAACATGAGATTAGGTGAATATCAGAAATTAAAGGTCATAAAAAAAGTGGAGTTCGGCGTATATCTTGCGGAGCACGACGGAGATGAGATGCGGGTACTGCTGCCGGAAAAGCAGGTGCCGCAGGATTGTAAATGCGGGGACGAATTGGAGGTTTTCTTATATAAGGATTCGAAGGACAGGCTCATTGCCACCACAAACCGTCCTGCATTGACTCTGGGCGGACTTGCGGTTTTAAAGGTGTTAGAAGTGGGGAAAATCGGTGCGTTTTTGGACTGGGGCTTAGAAAAAGACCTGTTTCTTCCATATAAAGAAATGACGGTAAAGGTGCAGCCGGAGGACGAAGTCCTAGTGACCCTGTATATTGACAAGAGCCGCAGACTCTGCGCCAGCATGAAAAAATTATATGACCTGTTGTCCACAGATTCGCCCTATCAGAAGGGGGATGTGGTAAACGGCAGGGTGTACGAGTTCAGCGGCAACTTTGGAACCTTTGTGGCAGTGGACGATAAATATTCCGCCATGATACCTTCCCATGAGGACACCAGTATGCTGCGTATTGGCGACGTAATCGAGGCTAAGGTTTTGAATGTCAAGCCGGACGGCAAGTTAGACATTACCCTTCGGGAGAAAGCATATGTTCAGATGGATGCGGATGCCGAGAAGGTTATGGGCGTGATTGAGGAATTTGCAGGGGTGCTGCCCTTTACGGATAAAGCCTCCCCGGAGGTGATTAAGCGGGAAACCGGATTGAGCAAAAATGCGTTTAAGCGGGCGGTGGGGCACCTTTACAAGGAGCGCCGCATTGAGATTACCGAAAAATCCATTCGCAAAATCAAATAGGCTGTGCTATAATAACACGGAATGGTGTCGGGGCAGCAAAAAGCTGCGGCGCCAAAAGAAAGAACCGATTGAAAAAGCAGGCAGAAAATAAGGAGGACACTATGAAAACAGTTATCAGTACAGACAAGGCTCCGGCAGCCATCGGACCCTATTCTCAGGCAATCGAAGTAAACGGAATGGTTTATACCTCAGGCATTATTCCGGTAGTACCGGAGACAGGAGAAATCCCGGAGGGCTCTGCGGCGCAGGCAAAACAGGCATTGACCAATCTTTCTAACTTGCTTGAAGCAGCAGGCACTGGCATGGACAATGTGATAAAGACAACGGTTTTTATTAAGGAAATGAATGATTTTGGTGCAATTAATGAGGTGTATGCCACCTTCTTTTCCGGAGCGTTCCCGGCAAGAAGCTGCGTGGAAGTGGCACGCCTGCCGAAAGATGTAATGTTGGAGATTGAAGCGGTTGCAATCAAATAAGAAAGAATGAAAAAGGGCAGAACCGGTGTGAGGGATGGGTTCTGCCCTTGTCCGTATGAGAAGAAAATGAGATAAAATTAGAATTTGTTTGAGAAAGATAATTATGAAAAGCATAGAAATTGTTGCAAGAGGTTTACTGTTGAAACCGTTGGG
>JAGAIK010000095.1 GCA_017626625.1 Roseburia sp. | reverse complement strand
TTTTTCTGATTATAAAAACAATTTCCGGATATCGTTAAACATTACTACTATCATCAAAGCAAACAGCAGCATAATTCCCACAAAATGAACCATTCCCTCTTTTTCCGGATCTATCTTTTTCCTGCGGATGGCTTCTATGATAAGAAATACCAGCCTGCCGCCGTCTAATGCGGGCAGCGGAAGCAAATTCATCACGCCCAAGTTTGCGGCTAAAATAATGGAAATGTAGAGCATCTGTAAAAATGCCGCATAATAGCCATAGGATACGCTTTCCTCGTAGCTGTCCCCAATCACGTCCACGATTCCCACCGGACCGCTCATGTCATTGAGGGAAACGCCGCCTGTCACTAACATTTTCAGACTGCCGATGGTGGTGGAAATCCAGTATTTTGTCTCATAAAAGCTGTATTTCACATTATCCCAGAGATTTCCCTTCACATTCTCCGTGTTTCCCTGAAATCCGTAGAGATATCTGCCTAATTCTTCATCATATTTCGGCACCAGAGTGGTCTGGTATCTCTCCCCGTCGCGCTCGTAGGTCACCTCCACCGCCTCTCCGGTATGGAACATGGCGTAGGAACTGATTTCCCGGTAAAAATGGATTTTCTTGCCGTTCATCTTTACGATGACGTCCCCCGCCTGCATTCCGGCTTCTTCCGCTGCATAGCCCGCCGTCACATCCGCCAGTACCGGAAGGTCATAGCCGATGTTGCAAATCAGGATAAAGGAAAAGACCAGCGCCATAATAAAATTGAAGATGGGACCCGCCGCCACCACGCTCATTCTCGCCCAGACGGATTTCTTTCCGAAGGCACGCTCGTCGCTGCTCTCCCCGTCCTCTCCCTCCATCATACAGGCGCCGCCAAAGGGCAGCAGCTTTAGGGAATATTTCGTCTCCCCCTTGGTAATGCCGAAGATGGTAGGTCCTAACCCCAGGGAAAACTCATTCACCCGGATTCCGTTGGCTTTTGCCAGCCAGAAATGCCCCAGCTCATGAAAGATAATGAGAATACTAAAAATCAATAACGCAATAATAATTTTCATTTACAAATGAACCTTTCTATATACTCATACACCAGTGTTTCCGTTTCTAAAATTTCTTCTAACGAAGGATTTTCTCTGTGGACAATCTGCTCCATACAGGTTTCAATGATTTCGGTGATTTTCAGATAACCGATTTTTCCCGCCAGAAACAGCGCCACCGCCCGCTCGTTTGCGGCATTGTAAATGGTGGGTACATTGCCTCCCTGCTTCATCGCCTCGTAAGCTAATGCCAGCCCCCGGAAAGTCTCCGTATCCGGCTGTTCAAAGGTCAGGCTGCCCAGGGAAAATAAATCCAGCCGTTCCCCCGACATCGGCATTCGTTTCGGATAATAGAGGGCATACTGGATTGGCAGACGCATATCCGGCGTCCCAAGCTGCGCGATAACCGCCCCGTCCTCATACTCCACAGCGGAGTGAATGACGCTCTGGGGGTGTACCACCACCTGTATCTGCTCTAACTCCACACCGAAAAGCCACTTTGCCTCCATCACCTCAAGACCTTTATTGACCAGTGTGGAGGAATCGATGGTAATCTTCCGCCCCATGGACCAGTTGGGGTGCTTTAAGGCATCCTCCACCTGTATCTGCTCTAATTCCTCCCGCTTTCGTCCCCGGAAAGGACCTCCTGAGGCAGTTAAGAGGATTTTGCTGATTTTATTCCCCTCATTGCCCTGCAGGGACTGGAAAATGGCGCTGTGTTCGCTGTCCACCGGTAAAATCGGCACACCATATTCCTTTGCCATAGGCATGATGAGGTGTCCTGCGGTAACTAAGGTTTCCTTGTTGGCAAGGGCAATTTTCTTCCCCGCCTGAATGGCTGCCACAGTGGGGCGGATTCCCAGCATTCCCACAATGGCGGTCACTAAAATTTCACTCTCCGGAAAAACGGAAACCTCTAACAGCCCTTCCATTCCCGACACAATTTTCACAGGCAAATCCGCTGTTTTGATGCGCAGCTCCACTGCCTTTTCCTCGTCATAGACACATGCCAGCTTCGGTGCAAATTCCCTAATCTGCTTTTCTAACAGGGCAATATTGCTGCCTGCCGCCACCGCCACCACTTCTATGTCTTTTTGCTCCCTGACAATGTCAAGGGTCTGTGTTCCGATAGAGCCTGTAGAGCCTAAAATCGCAATTTTTTTCATCTGACTTCTCCTTACAATACAATAAAGTTTGCCGCCAGAAAATAAATCATCGGCGCCGTAAAAATCACACTGTCAAAACGGTCCAAAATACCGCCGTGACCGGGAATGAGCTTGCCGTAGTCTTTAATATCATAATTTCGCTTAATGGCGGAGGCTGTCAGGTCTCCCACCATGGAAACCAGCGCTCCCACAGCGCTTATAACCGCCATAATGTACACTTCCGTGTTTCCCACACCCATGGCATTTTTAAATACCATACCATATAAAATGGTGAGCAGCGCCGCTCCTGCCACGCCTCCCACAGCGCCCTCCACGGATTTCTTCGGGCTCAATTTCGGCGACATTTTGTGTTTGCCAATCAGCACTCCCACACAGTAGGCACAGGTATCACAGCCCCAGGAGCACAGGAAAATCAGCCATACAATATAGGCTCCCATGGAAAGCATCCTTGTCTGATACACATAGGATAACATCACTGCCACGTAAAACACACCGAAAAATGCTGCAAAAAGCTGTTCTGTCTTATATTTCGGGTATGTAAACACATAGACGAACATCAGTAAAATCAAGAAGCCCAGAACAAATATCATCAAATCGGGTAAAAACTCAAATTTGAGATTGCAGTAATACACCGTTGCCGCAAGATATCCCACGATTCCCGGCAGTTCCTTCTCAATATGAAAAATCCGGTACAATTCAAACATACCGATATAAGAAATCAGCAGTGTAGACACCAACAGCAGATTTCCTCCTGTGATAATCAATACCAATGCGGCAATTACTAATACAATTCCGCTGAGCAGTCTGGTCTTAAACATTGTTTTCCTCCTTGAGCCCGCCAAATCTTCTATCCCTCTTATTATACGCCTCCACAGCCTTTTCCAATTCATCTTTTCCAAAATCCGGCCACGGAACTTCCGTAAAATAAAATTCACTGTAGGCAAGCTGCCACAAAAGATAATTAGACAACCGCTGTTCCCCGCTGGTGCGAATCAACAAATCCGGGTCTGGAATCCCCGCCGTATCCAGATATCCGGCAAACAGCGGCTCTGAGATATCGGACACCTCAACCTTCCCTTCCTTTATATCCTCCGCCATCTTTTTCATGGCGCGAATCATCTCGTCCCGGCTTCCGTAATTGATGGCTATCTGGAGATTTAAACCGTCATTTTTTTTGGACGTTTCCTCTAAGTCGGCAATCTGCTTCCGGAACTTTTCCGTCAGGCGGCTGGTGTCACCGATGACGCGGACTCTCATGTTATTTTTGTCCGCCGTCCTGATACAGTTTTTCAAATAGCTCTCTAACAGCTTCATCAGGGCGCTCACCTCGCTGTCGGGGCGGTTCCAGTTTTCCGTGGAAAATGCGTACATGGTGACATATTTGATTCCCATATCATGTGCCGCCTTACAGACTGTCTCTACGTTTTTCGCCCCCATGGTATGTCCGTAGTTGCGGGGCATTCCCTTGCTCTTCGCCCATCTGCCGTTTCCGTCTAATATAATTGCAACATGCTGCGGAATTTTCATACTTCCCTCTCATTCTGCTGCTTTCACAGCCTATTGAAACAGTAAAGTGAGGACACGCTTATCATGCCCTCACTTATTCACAACGTCAGGATTTTACACACCGTGCCATCCTGCTATACGGTAAGAATCTCCTTGGTCTTAGCCTCTACCGCTTTGTCAATCTCACCGATGTATTTGTCTGTCATCTTCTGTGCCTTATCCTCTAACTCTTTGATTTCGTCCTCGGAAATATCAGAAGATTTGCTTAACTTCTTGAAAGAATCGTTGGCATCACGACGGATATTGCGGATTGCCACCTTGGCATTCTCCCCTTTTTTCTTTACGTCCTTCGCTAACTCTTTACGTCTTTCCTCTGTCAGTTCCGGGAACAGCAGACGAATCACCTTACCGTCGTTGGTGGGATTGATACCCAAATCAGAGGTAAGGATTGCCTTCTCGATTTCTTTTACCATGGAAGCTTCCCACGGCTGAATCTGAATCATTCTCGGCTCCGGAACGCTGACATTTGCCACCTGCTGGATTCCGGTCGGTGTCCCGTAATAATCTACTCTCAATTTATCAAGCACATGAGGATTGGCACGACCTGCACGGATACTGCCGAACTCCTCAGATAAATTGCCCATGGTTTTCTGCATTTTTTCATCAAACTGCACTAATCTCTCATCCATATCCTTCTCTATACCTTTCATACTGTTACCTTTGTTCCGTTAAACTCGCCTGTCATGGCTTTTACGATACTGTTTTCCTCATTTAAGCCAAAAACATACATCGGCATCTTATTTTCCATACACATAATGGAAGCCGTCAAATCCACCACTGCCAGCTTTTTATCAATCACTTCCTGAATGGAAACCTCATCATATTTCACCGCCGCAGGATTTAACTTCGGGTCGCTGTCGTAAACGCCGTCAATGGCTTTCGCAAGGTAAATCCCCTCTGCCTCCATCTCAATGGCACGGAGCACAATGCCCGTATCCGTGGAAAAATAGGGATGTCCGGTACCGCCTGCAAAAAAGACCACCATACCCTTTTCAAAATATTTGTTGGCGCGGTCCTTCGAAAACAGCTTTGTCATGCTGCCGCATTCAAATGGAGTCAAAATCTGTGTTTTCATTCCCACGGAGCGGAAAATCTCAGAGACATAGATACAGTTCATAATGGTTGCCAGCATACCAATCTGGTCTGCCTTGGTGCGGTCAATGGTCTCGCTGGTTCTTCCTCTCCAGAAATTGCCGCCGCCAATGACGATACCCACCTGCACGCCTTTATCTGTAATCTGTTTTACCTGTTTTGCCACTTCCGTAACCGTAGGTTCATCAAACCCGGTATGTTTCTCCCCGGCTAAAGCCTCACCGCTTAACTTCAGGAATACTCTCTTCATAATCAGCTTACATTCCTTTCTTGCTGTCAAATAAGCTCTGTACATCTACGTCAGAGTAACACTGGGAGCAGAAACCTTCGATAACAGCGCCGTTGTTAATCTGTACGGAACGGGATTTGATATTCCCCATGACTACTGCGGAAGTATCCACCACAACAGGTCCCTGTACATCGATGTCACCTTTGATGGCTCCGGCAATCACTGCGGAGGTGGAAGTCACATTACCGATAATCACAGAACCAAGTCCGATTTTTACCGTTCCGGTACTCACTACTTCGCCTTCAATCTTTGCTGCGTCTGCAAACACCTCAGAAGCGTTGCTGTTTCCGTTTACCACACCGGTAACAACTAATTTACCGTTGCAGCCTACATTTCCGTCTACCTGTCCTCTGACATCTAAAGAACCGTTAGAAACAATATCTCCCTTGATGACGGTTCCCTCTGTAATAACAGATGTCTCATCTGAAATCTCTTCGTTCTGCATTACCGGTGCAGCAGTTGTTGTTGCCGGTGTTACTGGTGTGGTCATAGTATCAGCCATTTTTTTCTCCTCCTGAATCGCATTGATAACATTTTCTGTATTTACTGCAGCTACCGGCTCTGCCACCGGTCTTTCTTCCATCTTTGCTGCCTGCGCCGCCTTTGCGGCTGCTGCTGCTTTTTTGGCTGCCGCCGCTTTTTCAGCCTCCTGTTTGGTTACCTGCTCTAAAAGTCCGTCAAGTTTTGATAATTCAGATTCAACGTCTACCTCTCCCTCTAAGGTATTCACTACTAAATCATCTTCGTTCGTACCTGATTCGAGGTTGTCTTCTCCCGGCATTAATTCATTGACAGCCTGTGAAAAGTCGTCTTTAAAATCCTTGAAAAATCCCATGCTTTCTTCCTCCATTTATTATTAGGCTATTCCACATCTGCAGCTTTTACAGATTGAATCACCTGTGTATCTTGGTCAATCGGCAGGATTTGTGCACCCATTGCCTGTAATGCCTCAATCAAAGGGCCGATTGCTTCTACCGTCGTCTGTTTTTCTTCTCCATCATGCAAAAGTACCACTGACGTTTTATATTTTACTACATCTCCTGTGACATTTTCAACTATTTCCTGCACGGAATAGGCGGAAGATGCTGCATCCCCTGCCGATACATTCCAGTCGTAATATGTAATTCCTTCCTGATTCAGAAAATGAATAAAATTCTCCATAGGAACATTGCTGATGGAATTGCTGCTGCCGCCGGGAAAACGGTACAGGCTGCTCTTCACCCCGGTAATCTCCTCCAGATAATCCTGAAGCTTGTGATAATCCTCCGCAAAAGCTTCCTCCGACTGATAAATCACACTGTATTTATTAGAATAAGAGTGCATCCCCAACGTATGCCCTTCCTCCACAATACGCCGGTAAAGGGCTGCCGCCTCCTCGTCCTCACTGCCGGACACAAAAAAAGTCGCCTTTACATTGTAAGCTGCAAGCACATCCAAAATAGCTACGGTATTTTCGGAAGGTCCGTCATCAAAGGTCAGGTATACCTTATAGGTATCCCCCTCCGCTGCCAGGTTGTCCGCCTCATCAATTCCCGTTGCCGGGGGCGTCACTTTCTCCCAGGCTGTTTCGCTCTCCTCCGGCTGCTGCGTATCCTCCCCGTTTTCCGTATCCGCCGGGTCTGCGTCCCCGCCGCCGGAAGCCTCTGCATTGACAGTCTCACTTGCCGTCAGGGCATCTATTTTCTTTTCCATGGAAGCCATCTTTACAAACAGGCAGATAATCAATATCATGGATAACAATATCCAGCCCGCTACAATAAAAACGATTCCGTTTTTGATTTTTCCTATTCGTTTCCTTCGTTTTCTCTGATTGCTCACTACATCTGAATCAATATCCTGCATGTGGTCTCCCCCAAAGTAATCCTTAGTACCTATCTATTGTAACACATTTTTCTATTTTTCAAAGAAAAAAGCACAAAAAAATCGACTAATTTCTTTGCGCTTTTCACAAAATATTCTGATTATTATTGTATTTTTAAGGAAACCGCTATTTTCCGAGGACATTTGCCACGATAAATCCCACGATAAAAAGAAGGATTCCCACCAGCACTGCGGAAAATCCCAGACTTCCCATGCTCATTCCCGAAAACACAGCGATGGGGGACGCCACCAGCAGACCCAAAATTGCAAAATAGGTTTTCCGCTCATGCCGGCTCAGCAGATACTCCACCAGCTTTGAGATTAGGAAAATGCCCAGCACCACCCCGATGCCAAAGGGGACTAAAATTCCCATGCAGCCCCAGATTTTCTCCCACCGGAGGGTAAACACCGCCACGATAAACTCGTTAATGCAGTTGATAATGGGTGTATAGTAGCCTAAGGACATCAGCAGCATAGAACCGCTGACACCGGGAATGACCATGGTGGCTGCCGCTACCGTACCGATGAGAAACAGCTTTATCATGCTGCCTGCGTCCGCCGTCAGAACCTTGTCCGTTCCCTGCTGTAAAAACTCCATTCCCACAATCAATGCAAAAAAGGCAAGAAAGATAAGAATCTCCGTTACCGTTGCCCGTGCTCCCGTCACCTTCGGCAAAATCAGCGGCAGTCCGCCGAAAATCAATCCGATAAACAGCATGACAGTCTGAAAAGGATAATATTCAAACAGATAACCGATGGCAAAGGACAGGCTGACTATCCCCAAAAGCATTCCGATGGCATAGGGCAACAGCATTTTCACACTCTGCTTAAAGTGGGAAAAAATCCCCGTCACCGCAGAAATCACATCTGCATAAATTCCCATGGACACCATCATCGTACCCCCGCTGACGCCCGGTATAATGTTCGCCACACCGATTGCCACGCCCTGTAAAATGTCTTTTATCAGTTTCATATTTTTTCCAAGCTTCCTCCTTGTTTCTACGTCTTTTCCTATCTTATTATCCAGAAACAAAGAAGATGTGCAATATTTTACCGGTTTTCTTGACAGTATTTTAGCATTTTATTTCTCCACATTTTTTGTGCGGAGCTTCTTTTCCTCATATAGCTTCAAATCCGCCAAGGCTAAGGCTTCCTGCAAAGTCTCTCCCTCCGTCTCTCCTAACACGTGGATTCCTGCGGACACCGTAACATTATAGCTCTTTTCACTACCCCTGTTATACTGTTGAAATGCTTCGTAAAGCCTCTTTTTAAAATCCTCCCCCTCATCCGGCTGTCCGTAAAAGGCAATGCAGGCAAATTCATCTCCGCCGATTCTCCCCACAATGCCATCGTCTCCCACAAATGACGACAGCATTTCTCCTATCAGCTTCAGGGAAAAATCCCCGTCCTCATGACCGTATCTGTCGTTAATCACTTTCAGATTATTCATATCCACATACGCCGCCATGGTCCGTTTTCCCTCTGCCTGCGCTCTTTCTAAAAAGCGCTCTCCTTCCCTGAAAAAGCCTCTCCGGTTTAAAATCCCGGTCAGTCCGTCCGACTTTGACAGGCTGTCTAAGACAACATTTTTCTGACGCAGCACATGGATATTCTCCTCTAACTGAAGCTGTATCTTTTCATTATCCTTAAGCAGTTGTATCATCCGGACGGCAGAACTCATCTGGTTTACCACAAATTCCCCGTTTTCAAAAAGCTTATCCGTCAAATCGCAGAGCAGCATACCATGCAGCATTTCATTGTAAAACAGCGGGAAGCATACAAAAGAGTGACGTTTTTCTGCCATTCTGCCGTAGGAGAAAATATCCGCACGGTTCCTCTTCTGCTTTGTCTCCGGTATGCACTGCACCTCACCGTCCTCCATGACCGCCTTTAAGCGCAAACTGTCCGGCAGAGAAAATTCTTCTCCCTGCAAATGGAGTATGGGTTTTTCAAAGAGATAAACATAGGCATTTTGAATATTCAGCCACTCAAGGTTCTGCAGAAGTACCGCATAGCTGGAATCATTGCCGCTTTCAAACTGCATCATCTGGGACACAAACAGTTTGATGGCATACTTATCAGACTCTTCTGTCTCCTTGACGGAGCGGAGCATAAAGTCCATATCATGAATCACTCTGCTATAAATCATCGTAAGGATTTCCCCGATTTTCTCATAGCCTCCTGTCTTTTTCTGTCTTGCCGCCTGAAAAATCTCATCGCAATATCTCAAAAATTTATCTACATCCGCATATTCTAACGCCCGGCAATTCAAAAATTCATCGAGGCTTGCCAATAACCGCTGAAACTGCCCTGCTTCCGTCCCTTCTTCCGCCAGTGTAACGGCATCGGAAACCACCTGCAAAAACAGGCTGTGAATCCTTTCTGCCTCTCCCACATTTTTATATCTCAACCGGTAAAAGATTTCCTCAAAGCA
>JAGAIK010000094.1 GCA_017626625.1 Roseburia sp. | reverse complement strand
GAACCCCGAACTCCGCTGCGCTGCGTGTGGGTAGCGATAGTTTCGCACTTCCGGGGACAGAGGAACCCCGAACTCCGCTGCGCTACGTTTGGGTAGCAATAGTTTCGCACTTCCGGGGTGCGAAACTATCTTCATTATAACTGACAGAGATTGGTTTTACAAGGAGAGGAATGGAATATTCGATTTTTTTCGAAAAAAAACTAAAAAAACCCGTTGATTTGTACAAAAAGAGTCGAAGAAAAACGTTAAATATGGCAAAAACGATATCAAAACTTGCAAATTCGTTGACAAAAAACGTTTTCAGTTATAAAATTGCCTTAGATACGAAAAAACACGAAAACGCGAAAGGCGGAAACGAACTGGGGGAACGGAATTGGAGACAAAAAGACTGACCAGAGGGGCGGGGATTCTTCTGGCGATTACGAGCTTACCATCTTCATATGGAATAGGTACATTAGGAGATGCGGCGTTCCAGTTCATTGACCTTCTGGTGGATTTAAAACAGCGGTACTGGCAGATGCTTCCGGTGGGACCTACCGGATTTGGCGACAGTCCGTATCAGTCCTACTCCGCATTTGCGGGAAATCCGTATCTGATAGATTTAGAGCATCTGGTAAAACAGGGATTGCTGAAGGAAGAAGAAATCCGCAGCTTTCACTGGGGAAATGATGAAAACGACATCGATTATGCCATGATTTATGAGAACCGCTCTAAGGTGCTTAAAATGGCATATGCCCGGTTTGACCGGGAGGAATTGGAATTTCTGCAATTCCAGGAGGCAGAAAAGGAGTGGCTTGAGGATTATGCACTCTATATGGCGCTGAAAGAACAGTTTGGCGACAGAGAGTGGCAGAGCTGGGACATACCGCTGCGGGACAGATATCCGGAGGCATTGGAGGAATACCGGGAAAGGTTAGAGAGCGAAATCCTTTTTTACAAGTTCTGCCAGTATGAATTTTTTAAGCAGTGGGGCTTGCTCAAAGAATATGCACAGAGCCGGGGCATTAAGTTGATTGGCGACATGCCATTTTACATAGGGGCTGACAGTGCAGATGTCTGGGCAAACAGGGAGCTGTTTCTTCTGAATGAAGATGGAACGCCTAAGGGCGTGGCGGCCGCACCGCCGGATGCTTTTGCAGAGGAAGGACAAAAATGGGGCTGCCCGGTTTATAACTGGCAGCGGATGGAGCAGGACGATTTCCTCTGGTGGCAGAAACGTGTGGCAAAGCTGGCACAGATGTGTGATGTTATCCGGTTAGACCATTTTAATGCTATCGTAAAATATTATACGGTGCCCAATGAAGCTGAAAATGGGAAAAACGGAAAGTGGAGCAAAGGTCCGGGAAGAAAATTTACCGATGCGGTGGAAAAGGCGGCGCAGGATACCAACATGATTGTGGAAAACCTGGGAATGAGGCAGCCGCTGCCGGGAGTGAAAAAGCTTTTGGCAAAAACCGGATGGGCAGGCATTAAAGTCTTGCTGTTTGCCTTTGGAGATGACACCGCAAACGAGCATTTGCCCCATAATTACACCGACAGCAATCTTGTGGTGTATGCAGGAACCCATGACAACGATACCATTGTTGGTTATTTCAGGGATAAGACAGATTACGAGCTTGCTTATCTGTACGAATACCTGAATATCAAATACAAAGAAGAAATACCGGACGCCATGATTCGGGCGGCTTATGCAAGCGTTGCAGATGTGGCGATTATCCAGATGCAGGATTTGCTGAAACTGGGAAATGAAGCGAGAATGAACGCACCCTCCACCGTGGGAAACAACTGGCGATGGAGAGTAGGAAGCGACAGCTTAAGCGAGGAACGCAGGGCATGGATTCGGACTTTGGCGGCGGTCTACCGCAGATAGGAAAATCTGCCGCAAAAAGATACCCGGGTATCTTTTTAATAAGAAGTATTACTTTATGGTCTAAGGTGATAAACATGAGAATGCAGGTTATTCTTTGTTGATGCCTAACAGAATATCAACAGCAAGTTGAAGCTCTGTTTTCTCACGATATGCTTTGATAATCTTGTGTTCTTTGTCATTCAATTCTTCTGATGTGAGTT
>JAGAIK010000093.1 GCA_017626625.1 Roseburia sp. | reverse complement strand
GAGAATTTTCAGAAATTTCCACCACTATATCAGCGGGTAAGAATTGATACTATTCAAATAAAGAAAAAACAACCAGAGCTATTCAAAAGCCGTTTGCAGAAATTATTAGATAATACAAAAGCTAATGTTATGTATGGAGAATGGAACGATAACGGACGTTTACTTGGCGATTAATCATCGCACTACGCAATTCCAGTTTGTCGAGATAAAAGGAGTATAAAATGGAATTAACAAATGAACAACGCCAATATCTCGGTTTAGAACCGATTGAACCGCATTGGGAGCGTGTGGAAATCTCCAATAATTGTGTAAAACCAGAGCTGTCAACGGGAAAAGATATTTTGTTCTTTGATGGTGACGTTCTGCGGAAGGTCATTTGGTCCCATGATAACGGAAATTTTCGTGAGAACTCTTATGCGCTTCGCACACAGGATAACCGCACCATGATTGCACCGCTTACAAAAAGGGGCAAACCGAAACGCTTAAACGGCGTCAATATTTCGCGCTGTACGCCTCATGGCATGTATTTTGATTACAACGGAGGAGTTTTAATAGCAAACTACACAACGCAGCAGACCTATTATTCTTCGGCTTTTGCGGGTGTTCCCCGTATGGAGCAAAGGGAGCTTCAGCAGTTTCTTGACAAATGGTGCGCTGATACGACCAACGGGGATTTCGATGAAATTCAGGCATTCGCTCATGCGAAACGCCGTCGGTGTAAATATAAAGAGGGCGATTTTTTCCGTTTCAAATATGACCGCAGGCATTACGGCTATGGACGGATTTTATTTGATGTACAAAAATTCAGAAAGGACGGAGGGAAATTCTGGAATATTCTTATGTGAAAGGCGCTTTGCGTTTCCGTTTATCATATCATTACGGAAAATCCCGACGTTAGTATGGAAGATTTGCAAAAACTCCAAAGCTGCCCGTCTGCATACATGATGGATAATCGCTTTTTTTATGGGGAATATGAGATTGTCGGGAACGCACCAGTGTCTGGCAATGCAGATTATCCCATTATGTACGGGCGTTCTATCAGCGCACTTGACAGAGATAAAATCTGTTTTTGCCGCGGCAGGGAGTATCGCGAAATTCCCCTTGGAAATAATGAATTATTTTCTAAGGATTTCAAAAATAATGGAATAGGCTATTCGCTTAATGTCAATAAAACATTGGTCGAAGAATGTATCAGGGCAGGCACAAACGAGCCATTCTGGAAAGCTGACCGCAGCAATGATTTGCGAAATCCCATTTTTTCAGAAGAATTATCCGTCATTTTGAAACAGATGGGAGCATAAATTGTTTACAATAACTTTAGCAGTAGAAAAGGAGGCTGTTCACCATGAGAATGTACGATTTAATTGAAAAGAAGAAATCAGGCAAAGAACTTTCCACCGAAGAAATCCGTTTTATGATAGAGGGCTTTACAGACGGCAGTATTCCGGATTACCAGATGTCGGCAATGACCATGGCAATCTGTTTTCAAGGCATGAACGAGAGGGAGACGGTGGATTTAACCCTCGCCATGCGGGACAGCGGGGATGTTTTGGATTTGTCAAAGATTTCCGGCATCAAAGTAGACAAACACAGCACCGGAGGGGTGGGGGATAAGACCTCCCTTGCTTTAACTCCCATTGTGGCATCATTAGGCGTCCCGGTGGCAAAAATGTCCGGGCGGGGGCTTGGGCATACCGGGGGAACCATTGATAAATTAGAATGCTTTCCGGGATTCACCACAGAGATTTCCGAGGAAACTTTCCTGAAAAACGTCAATGAAATCGGCATAGCCATCGCAGGACAGACGGCAAATTTAGCCCCGGCGGACAAAAAACTCTATGCCCTCCGGGACGTGACGGCAACGGTGGACCAGATGTCCCTGATTGCCAGCTCCATTATGAGCAAAAAATTAGCCTCCGGCAGCGATGCCATTGTTTTGGATGTCAAGACGGGAAACGGCGCTTTTATGAAAAAATATGAGGATTCCGTGGCACTGGCAAAGGCAATGGTTTCCATCGGAACCCTGGCAGGAAAAAAGACGACAGCCGTCATTACCGACATGGACCAGCCCCTTGGATTTGCAGTGGGAAATTCCTTAGAGGTGATAGAAGCCATCGAAACCCTGCAGGGAAGAGGTCCGGAGGATTTCAGGCAGGTGGTGTTTGCCTTAGGCGGACTTATGCTGCAGCTTGCCGGGCGTGCCGCAAATCAGGAAGAAGCGGTGCAGCTTATGCAGTCGGTGATAGAGGACGGCTCGGCTCTGGAAAAATTCGCAGAATTTATCCGGGCACAGGGGGGCGACGATTCCTATGTTTATGACACTTCCCTTTTCCCGAAAACGGCTTACAGCACAGAAATCAAAGCAAAGGAAGATGGATTTGTCCACCGGATTTTAGCGGAAGAGGTTGGTATCGCCTGCATGACCCTTGGAGGCGGCAGAGAGACAAAAGAAAGTGAAATTGATTTATCCGTAGGCATTATCCTTCATAAGAAAAACGGAGATTCCGTGAAAGCGGGAGAAACGCTGGCGGTTATCTATGGCAATGATAAGGAAAAGATGGACATTGCCGCAGAGAAAGTTTTTCACGCTTACGAGATTTCCCAGGAAAAAGCAGAAAAACTTCCTGTTGTCCGTGAATATATATTTTCTTAGAAATACAGGTAAATGATATTTTTGAATAAGATTTCTCCAAAATTCATATAGTTATATATGAAAAGAAATAGCAAAGAAAAATTAGTGAACAGCTTAGAGCTTCCCAAAGACCTGATGCTTGGGGCTGCCATCGTGACAGTCACCGGCAGAAGTGAGGTTCTTATATCGAATTATAAAGGAATCCTGGAATACGAGGATTCCTTTATCAGAGTTCAGACGAAAAATTGCAGGATACTGATTTCCGGTTCACATCTTGCCATCGACTATTACACCAATGAGGAAATGAAAATCACGGGCTTTATCCAGAACATAGGGTACGAAAATTAGCCTATGCTGCTTTCCATGATAAAGTATTTCAAGGGATACGTGTATGTCCGACTCACCGGATATGCGCCGGAACGTTTCCTGAATTTATGCGGCAACCGTGACATTTTAATCTGGAATTTAAAGCCCTGTGAGGACGGGTACGAATTTTGTATCAGCGTGGAGGGCTTCCGGGAATTAAAACCCATTTTAAGAAAAACCCGGACAAAAATAAAGGTCCTGAAAAAAACAGGGCTTCCCTTTGGCGTCTACCATTACCGGAAACGGAAGGTATTCTGCGGAGGTCTGCTCCTCTTCGCCATCCTGCTGTATTTGCTGTCAGGCTATGTCTGGAACATTGAGGTAAACGGCAATTCCTATCTTTCCGAGGAAACCATTCTGGATTTTCTGAAGGAAGAGAACGCCGCTTTCGGTTCGAAAATCAGGGATTTAGACTGCTCTTCTTTAGAAGAGGATTTGCGGAGCAGATACAGCGAGGTTATCTGGACTTCCATCAAAATCTATGGGACAAAGATGACGGTGGACATTCAGGAAAATTTGCTGCCGGAGGAAGAATATCAGCAGAAGGATGATACGGTATATGACATTGTGGCGGCAAAGGACGGTATCATTAAAGAAATCGTCACCCGGAACGGAACCCCTTTGGTGACAGCCGGGGCGGAAGTAAAAAAGGGAGACACCTTAGTCAGCGGGCAGGTAGAGATTGTGAATGACGACGGGGAAGTTTCCCGGTATCTTTACCACAGCGCCGATGCGGATATTTTAGCGGAGGTGGTTTACCCCTACAAGGACGAAATTAAAAAAAGCTATGTGGATAAGGAATACACCGGGGAGGAAAAAACAGAGTACCAGCTCAGAATTTTCGGCATCACCTTAAAAAACCCGTTTTTTCATAAAAATGAGGATTCCCTCTACGAAATTGTGGCAGACGAGCAGCAGTTCCACTTTACAGATAATTTTTATCTCCCGGTTTTTCTTGTCAAACAGACCTATAAGGAGTATAAAAATATAGAGAAAACCTACACAAAAGAGCAGGCAAAAGCCTTAGCGTCAAAAAATCTTAAGAATTATATCAAAGATTTGGAAGAAAAAGGTATTCAAATTACAGGAAAAAATGTTATGATAGTAGAAATGAAGCAGAGTTATGTGGCAAAGGGAACCATTCAGGCAAAGGAAAGCATTGTTTCCCATACCCCCACAGAAATTTCTGAAATTACGAGTGAAGAGGGGCAACCGACGGATGAGTCTGACTGAGATATCATTAAATATTCCATCTGACCATATGGCAAATGTCTTTGGCCAGTTTGATACTTACATCAAAAAGATTGAGCGCACCTTAAACGTCACTGTGGTACTGCGGGGAGAAAATATGAAAATCCTTGGCAGTGAACGACAGATAAAACGTGCGGAAAATGTATTTTTACAGTTGATTGAATTGTCGAAGCGGGGCAATGTCATTACCGAGCAGAATGTCAATTACGCCTTAGCTTTATTAGAAGAGGAAAAAGAGTCCGCCATCGTGGAAATCGATAAGGACTGTATCTGCCACACCATAAACGGCAAGCCGGTAAAACCAAAGACCTTGGGGCAGAAGCATTACGTGGATGCCATCCGGGAAAAAATGATCGTTTTCGGCATGGGTCCTGCGGGTACGGGAAAAACCTACCTTGCCATGGCGATGGCGATTACCGCCTTTAAAAACTAAGAGGTGGGAAGAATTATCCTGACCCGCCCCGCCATTGAAGCCGGGGAAAAATTAGGTTTCCTGCCGGGAGATTTACAGAGCAAGGTAGACCCCTATTTACGCCCGCTTTACGACGCCCTGTATCAGATTATGGGGGCGGAGAGTTTCCAGAAAATATGGAAAAAGGGCTGATTGAGGTGGCGCCCCTTGCCTATATGAGGGGACGTACCTTAGACAACGCCTTTATTATCTTAGACGAGGCGCAGAACACCACGCCGGCGCAGATGAAGATGTTTTTGACCCGTATCGGCTTTGGCTCAAAGGCAGTCATCACCGGAGACGCCACCCAGAAGGATTTGGCGCCGGGCAGTCCGTCAGGACTTGACGTGGCATTAAAGGTTTTAAAGAAAGTGGATGAAATCGGCATCTGCGAATTAACCAGCCAGGACGTGGTTCGTCATCCGCTGGTACAAAAGATTGTAAAAGCCTACGAAGATTACGAAAATAAGAACAGGGCAGGAAGCAGAAACAAATCAGGTGCTACAGGCAAAACAGGTTATGCAGGCAGGACAAACTTTGCCGGAAGAAAACAGGAGACAAAGCAGTGATGAAAGAACGCATGGTAGGAAAAAGATTACTGAATGTGTTCTTGATGCTTTTTATTACATTAGCGGCAGTGGGTGCCATCGGGTACTCCCGGGCAGTATGGTTAGATTCCATGCTTGCGGTTTTCCTCGTAAGCCTTGTATTTTTTGTGCTGTTTTTGTATGTGTTAGAACACCACCGCGCCGGAGGGGCGCTGTCAAAAAATTATGAAACGGATTTTCGGAAAGTATGCAGGGGATATCTGATAACAGCCCTCATCGCTGTCGTCTGTTCCTTTATGCCGGAATTTTTACAGCCTGTCATTGTCATTCCCATCTGCATGGCTGCGTTTTCCAATCAGAGCATTGCCCTTTTGGTGGGTATTTTCTGGAATGCAGTGCTGGCGCTGACCACCGTCACCCACGTGCAGGAGGCAGTACTGTACTGTCTTATGACCTTAATCGGGGCAGTATTGGCGGAGGCGATGGAATACAGCAGGCTTCTCTGGTACCATATGATTTTGTTTTCCGTTTCGGTAATGCTGCCGGGAATTTTTTATTATCTCGCCTATCAGGAAGTACAGCTTAAGCTCTTTTTGTTAGGAGCTGTGGAGGGGGCTTTTATCTGTGCCCTTATCGCCGTATTTTTCCAGCGGACAGTGCGAAGCCGGGATGCGGAAGTGCCTGCCCTGTTGGACGATATGTTGGACGAGTCCTTTTCCCTGGTAAAAGAGCTGTCCCACTTTTCCAAAAAGGATTACAGACATGCCCGCCGGGTTTCCGGGCTTGCAGGTGACTGTGCCAAAGTGGTGGGAGCGGATGAAAAAATCTGCCGGGCGGCGGGCTTTTATTACCGTATCGGCATTATTGAGGGAGAGCCAATCCGTGAGAGCGGTCTGCGCATTGCCCAGGAGCAGTGTTTTCCCCAGGAGGTCATCCGGATTATCGGGGAGTATAACGACGAAGCATATCCGCCCTCCACAGTAGAATCTGCAATTATCCATATGGTGGACGGCGTGGTGAAAAAAATGGAAGTATTAGACCAGACCACCATGGCAAGCGAATGGAACCAGGACATGGTGATTTACCAGACCTTAAACGAATTTTCTGCGAAGGGGCTGTACGATAAAGCAGGCCTCAGCATGAATATGTTTTTAAAAATCAGGGAATATCTTGTAAAAGAGGGGGATTTTCTATGAGCCTTTATATCGAAGCGGAAACCGAAGTTCCTTTTTCCTTTGACTGGGAAAAATTAGCAGAAGAAGTCATCAATTTTTCGATAGAACATGAAGAATTTCCTTACGAAGCGGAAGTGAATCTGACGTTGACCGACAATGCGGGGATTCATGAAATCAATAAATCCTACCGGGAGATTGACCGACCCACGGACGTGCTTTCTTTTCCCATGCTTTCCTTTGAGAAGGCAGGTGATTTTTCAAAATTAGAAGAGGATTATGACGATAATTTCAATCCCGATACCGGAGAAATCATGTTGGGTGACATTATCATTTCCGTGGACAAGGTGCGGGAGCAGGCGGAAAGCTACGGACACAGCGAAAAGCGGGAATTTGCTTTTCTGATTGTACATAGTATGCTCCATCTGTTCGGTTATGACCACATGACGCCGGAAGAAGCGGCTGTGATGGAATCGAAACAGAATGAGATATTAAAT
>JAGAIK010000092.1 GCA_017626625.1 Roseburia sp. | reverse complement strand
CAATGGGTTTTGGTTAAGTTAAATATTGAAGCAAAGACTTTGTTTGAATAAAATGAATTTAAATTTTTCGAAAAGAAAAATGAAAAAGCATAAAGTTTCAGATAACAAAGGCGTTATGAGTTCCGTAAGGAATGTCATAGCGCCTTTTTCGTTCCAGCAAGAAGCGAGGGAACAGGAAGGAGCGCATTATGAAGAAAAAATTAGTATCAGGTTTACTGGCAGCAGCAATGATGGCGGCAATGCTTGCAGGGTGTGGAAACAGCAGTAATACTTCTGCTGAAAGTACAGGAAATAGCGGAGATACAGCAGATGCAGCCGGGGATGCAGCAGCGGCAGATGACAGTGGAGATACAGCAGGAGAGGCCGGCGGCAGCTACGAGGAGAAAAAAGTTTTAAGAGTGGCAATGGAATGTGCTTATGCTCCCTTCAACTGGACGCAGGAAAGCGAAGATGTGGCAAATGGTGATAAGGCAGTGAAGATTACCAACAGTGACGGATATGCCTATGGATATGATGTAAAAACAGCCCAGATGTTAGCGGATGCCTTAGGCTGGGAGCTGGAAATCTATAAAACAGAGTGGAGTGCCATTGTCCTGGGGTTGGATGCAGGAGATTATGACTGTATCATTGGAGGAATGTGTTACAGCGAAGAGAGAGATAAGACACTTGACTTTACGACACCTTACTATATCAGGGATGTGGTGCTTACAGTAAAGGATGACGGGCCTTATGCAGAGTTCACGGATGTCAGCCAGTTTGACGGCATGAACCCTACCGTTACCACACAGATTGGAACCAATTTCCCCAATTATTATCCAATGATTCCGACATCGGTGGAGGGAACGCAGTATGAGACTACTTCGGAAGTATTTATGGCAGTGAACTCGGGAACGGCAGATATCAGCGTCATTGATTACCCAACCTCGAAATCCGCCGTTGATACCATGTCAGGTCTTAAAATCTTAGATATTGAGCTGCCATGTCCTTCTGAAAATTCCAATGATGTGTGTATCGCAGTCCGGGAGGGTGATACCGAGTTGAAGGAGTTATTGCAGGGAGCATTGGAAGAAAAGGGCTGGATTACAGATAATAAAGCAGATTTTGACGCACAGATGGATGAGATGTTAGAAGTACAGCCATCCTCTAATTAAAAAAGTCAGGAGGTGTCATTCATGGGAGAATGGACCATATTATTAACGGCGGCTGCTCCGGGAGCGGAAAGCGGAAGTGTAGAGTGGGCATTATTTATTGCACAGAAATATGCAGGTATGTTTCTGAATGCGACATGGACGACATTGTATGTGGCGGTTTCGGGCACGATGATAGGGTTTCTGTTAGGGTTTCTGGTTGGTGTGATAAACACCAGCCAGGTACATCCGGAAGACTTTCTTTTAAAACGTATTTTTTCCAGAATACTGCGTGCAATCGTTATTGTCTATGTGGAAGTGTTCCGTGACACGCCGATGATTGTGCAGGGCATGATTATCTACTTCGGACTGAGGCAGTCTGACGTGGAAATCGCTCCGGTGGCGGCGGGCATATTAGTTACGGTATTAAATACGGGAGCCTATATGGGAGAGACGGTCCGGGCAGGTATCAATTCCGTGGATAAGGGGCAGGAGGAAGGCGCCCTTGCCATGGGAATGTCCCATATAAAAGCAATGTTTTATGTGATACTGCCCCAGGCATTCCGCAATGTCATTCCCGAAATGGGAAATACCTTTGTGAATAATTTAAAAATGACTTCCGTCTTAAATGTAATCGGTGTATCAGAGCTTTTCCTGATAGCAAAGACGGCAGGCGGTTCCTATTATAAATATTATGAATCCTATCTTGTCATTGCAGCAATCTATTTTGTCCTCTGTTTTGTATTTAACAGGCTGTTTGGTCTGTTGGAGAAAAAATTAGAAGGAAAATCAGATTATGTATTAGCGACGGAATACTTGGATAATGAGTAGGAGGGGTGGATATGTCAGAACCTATTATTAAAGTGGAAAATTTAAGAAAAAGCTTCGGCGACCATGAGGTATTGAAAAAAATTGACTTTGAAATAAGAAAAGGGGAAGTTATCTGCATTATCGGTTCCTCCGGTTCGGGAAAATCCACGCTGCTTCGGTGTATTAATCATCTCGAGAAACCTACTTCCGGTGAAATTCTGTTTCACAATGTGGCGGTAAAGAATACGGGACATTCTCTCTCCGAGTACCGTGCCAAGGTGGGAATGGTGTTCCAGTCCTTTAATCTTTTCAATAACATGACCGTGTTTGATAACTGTCAGTCCGGCACGAGAAAAGTGCTGCATTTAGACAAAGACGAATGCAAAAGCAGGGCAATCACCCATTTAAAACAGGTGGGGATGGCGCCGTACATTCATGCGAAACCGGCACAGCTTTCCGGCGGTCAAAAACAGCGTGTCGCCATTGCCAGAGCGCTCTGTATGAACCCGGAGGTGCTGCTCTTTGACGAGCCCACCAGTGCCCTTGACCCTGAGATGGTGGGAGAGGTGTTAAATGTCATGAAAAAACTGGCAGGGGAGGGGCTTACCATGATTATCGTGACCCATGAGATGGAATTTGCCAGAAATGTCTCCACCAGAACCATTTTTATGGACGACGGCTATGTGGTGGAGGATGACGCACCGGGAAATCTGTTTACCAACCCGAAAAATCCGAGAACCAGAGAATTTCTGAAACGCTACATGGAGAGCTGAACACCGCAGAAAGGAAAAACTGTGAATTTCTGAAACGTTACATGGAGGGCTAAACACCGCAGAAAGGAGAAGTTGTGATATGAAAAATTATGTAATTACCGTGGCAAGGGGCTTCGGCAGCGGCGGCAAACAGATTGCCAGTAAACTGGCAAAGGAGCTTGGCATTCACTGCTATGAAAACAGAATCTTAACGCTGGCTTCCCAGATGAGCGGTCTCGATGAGCAGTTGTTTTTGGAAGTGAATGAGAAAATGAGAGACAGAAAGGTGTCGTCTTTTTTAAGAGGGCTTCCCATTACCAGTAAACCGAAACCGGAGGAGCGGGAATTTGCCTCTGACGAGCGCCTTTTTGAGATACAAAAACAGATTATTGAGCACCTTGCAGACAGCGAATCCTGTGTCATCGTGGGAAAATGCGCTGACTGGATTTTAAAGGACCGGGATAATGTGGTCAGTGTTTACATAGAGGCGCCCAGACGGTACTGTCTGAAAGAAATTATGGAGCGTATGGGAGTGAATGAGGCAACTGCACATAAATCCATTGAGCAGACGGACAAATACAGAGCCGCATATTATGAGCATTATACCGGAGGCAATTACTGGACGAATCCGGTGAACTACGATATGACGTTAAACAGCGAGCGGGTGGGAATGGAAAATTGCGTCAAGGTAATTCTGGATTATCTTAAAATGAAATTTCCGGAGATGAATGCTGTTGTCGGCGGCGGAGACTGCCAGAGAAAGGAATGAGAGAATGTTTCAATTAGACAATCAGGTTTGCCTTACTACAGGTGTAGGAAATCCCTCCGGCATCGGATTTGGCTGTGCAAAGCAGTTAGGGCTTGCCGGAGGAACGCTCATCATCACAGCAACTACAGAGAGGATTTATGACCGGGTAAAAGAATTAAAGGCCCTTGGCATCCGTCAGGCAGAAGGCTATGTCATCAATCTCTGTGACAGGAATGCAGTAGCGCAGATGGTCGTGGAAATAGAAGAAAAATACGGAAAAATAGATGTACTGGTAAACAATGCGGGAAACGCCTCTCTCGCAGAGAGGGAAAAGAGCGATATCCATCCTGCCTTAGAGAACATGAGCTATGAGGAATGGGATACTATTATCAACCGGAATCTCACCCTTACCTACAACGTAACAAAGGAAGTCTTAAGGGTAATGCGCAAAAACCGGTATGGGCGTATCGTATTCATCTCCTCCGTGACAGGTCCCTTAGTAACCCATATGGGAGTTTCAGCGTATGGAGCGGCGAAAGCGGGAATTACCGCCCTGTCTAAAAGCATTGTTTACGAAGAGGGAAAAAATAACATCATATCAAACTGCATTCTGCCCGGCTGGATCGCCACCGGAGTCCTGACCCCTGACAGATTAGAAGCCGGAAGCAGAAACCCCTTAGGCAGACCGGGTTCCCCGGAGGAAGTCGGAAACCTTGCCCTCTATCTTTCCTCAAAAGAAAACTCCTATGTAGCAGGACAGGATATCGTCATCGACGGCGGAAACTGGATACAGGAAATGAAATAACAGATTGTTTGAAATAAAAAGCGGAGGATTGAAATCATGAGAATCGAAGAACACCCCATACTGGGCAAAACAGAGGAACGAAAAAAAGTAACTTTCACCTATGACGGAAAAGAGATAGAAGGCTACGAGGGCGAGCCCATCGCAGCCGCACTGAAAGCAGCAGGAGTCATGGTTCACAGACACACCAGAAAAGGCAGTCCCAGAGGCATCTTCTGCGCCATCGGACGCTGCACCGACTGCGTCATGGTAGTAGACGGCAAACCCAACATCAGAACCTGCGTCACCCCTCTGTCAGAAGGCATGACCGTCCAGACTCAGCACGGCTGCAAATAAAAAGAAACGAAAGGAATGAGCATTATGAAGCGATATGAACTAATCGTCATCGGCGCAGGTCCCGCCGGCTTATCCGCCGCCATCGAAGCCGCAAAAGTAGGCATGGAGGTCATTGTCTTTGATGAGAATGCCCGCCCCGGCGGCCAGTTATTTAAACAGATACATAAATTTTTCGGCTCTAAAGAGCACAGAGCCAAGGTCAGAGGCTTTAAAATCGGAGAGGATTTATTAAAAGAGGCAGAAGAGGCAGGCGTTACCGTACAGCTCAATGCAACAGTGGTAGGTCTTTATCCCGAAAAGGAAGTCAACGTCAGAATCGGGGATGAAATCAAGCATATCAAAGGAGACTCCGTCATCATCGCCACAGGAGCCAGCGAAGCAGTTGTAAACTTCCCCGGCTGGACACTTCCCGGCGTGATCGGCGCAGGAGCAGCCCAGACTATGATGAACCTCCATCATATACAGCCGGGCAAAAAAGTACTGATGTTAGGAAGTGGAAATGTAGGTCTTGTGGTAAGCTACCAGTTATTGCAGGCGGGCTGTGAAGTGGCGGCACTGGTGGATGCAGCACCAAAAATCGGCGGCTACGGCGTTCATGCGGCAAAGGTGTCCCGGTGCGGTGTTCCTTTCTATCTTTCCCATACCATCAAGGAGGTGGAGGGAACAGACTGTGTGACGGGAGTCACCATCGCAGAGGTAGACAGCTCTTTTCAGTTTATTCCGGGAACAGAAAAACATTTTGATGTGGACACGGTGTGCCTTGCCGTCGGCTTAAACCCCATGAGCCAGTTAGCGGAGATGGCACAGTGTCAGATGGAGGATAATCCTAAAAAAGCAGGCTTTGTTCCGGTGGCTGACGAATACGGAAGAACCAGCGTGGATGGCATCTATGTTGCCGGAGATGTGTCCGGTATTGAGGAAGCAAGCTCCGCCATGATTGAGGGAAGAATCGCAGGCATTTCCGTGGCAAGGGATTTTGAGTACGTCAGTGAGGAAGAGTTTAAAGAAAAGGTGGAAGGCTTTGAGGCAGCCTTAGGAAGCCTCCGACAGGGCATGTTTGCCCCGGAAAACAGGGGAAAGAACATCGAAAAAACGGAGGAGGGAATCGCAGTCTCCAAAAATCTGCTGAAAAAAGGCTACTTAGAAGAAGAGGTCTTTACCTTCCCGGGAGTCAAAAAGATAAAAGGTCTGCACCCCGTCATCGAGTGTACCCAGAACATTCCCTGCAATCCCTGTCAGGATGCCTGTCCGAAGGGGTGTATTAAAATCGGTGAGAAGATTACAAGCCTCCCGGATGTGGATGAAAATTCCCAGTGCGTGGGCTGCGGCATGTGTGTGGCAAGCTGCTCCGGTCAGGCGATTTTTTTAGTAAATGAGGACACAGGCGACGGCATGGGAACCGTCACCCTACCCTATGAGTTTTTACCGCTGCCAAAAGTGGGAGATAAAGGCACGGCATTGAGCCGGAAAGGTGAGAAAATCTGTGAGGCGGAGGTGGTGGATATCAGAACTTCCCCTGCATATGACCACACCAGTCTTTTGACCATGAGGGTACCGTCGGAATTTGTGATGAATGCAAGATTTTATACCGGGTAACGATCAGATGTTACACAGGTTGGTATTCAGGAAAAAAGCTGCTGTAAATAAGAGCGCTTTGGAAAGGAAGAAGGATTATGGAAAAATTGCAGGATAGATTTGCGGATATCGGAGAATTTATTCCCCAGCAGGATGATGATGTCATTGTCTGCCGCTGTGAGGAAATCACCAAGGGAGAAATCAGAAAAGCGGTCCATGAGGGAATTTTTACCATCGGAGAGATGCGAAGATATTTGAGAAATGGAATGGGGCTATGTCAGGGACAGACCTGCGGAAAAATGGTAAAGGGCATAATGGCAAGAGAGCTTGGCATCCGCCCCATGGATTTGACGCCTGCAACTGCCAGAGCGCCGATGCGCCCCATGGAAATGAAGATTCTGGCGAATGACCGCAGCGGGGATTAGAGAAGGAGGAGAGGTTATGAGTATTTATTTTCGATATCTAAGTGAGGAAGATATGATAAAAGCAGGGGTAAAAAATATGCACGAATGCGTGCTCACCTGCGAGGAAGCTTATAAATTGCTGGGAAAGGGAGATTATGTCATGGGAGGAAAGCTGCACAACTCCCACGGTATTTCCCTGACGTTCCCGGATGACCCGGAATTTCCCGGAATGCCGAAGAATGCGCCGGACCGCAGATTTTTTGCAATGCCGGCATACTTAGGCGGAGATTTCCATATGTGCGGAGAAAAATGGTATGGCTCTAATATTGAGAACCCGAAGAGAAATCTACCGCGCTCCATTTTGATGCTGACATTAAATGACCCGGATACCGGAGCGCCTGTGGCTTATATGTCTGCCAACATTTTAAGCGCCATGCGTACCGGGGCAGTACCCGGTGTTGCCGCAAAATATCTGGCAAGGGAGGATGCAAAGGTGGTCACCTTAGTAGGCCCCGGCGTGATTAACCGGACGGCGCTGATGGCTTTCTTAGATGTGCGCCCCACCATTGATACGGTGAAATTAAAGGGCAGGGGGATGGAAAGCCTCCAGAGAATGAGGGATTTCATCAAAGAAAATTACCCTCAGGTAAAAAATGTCATCATCTGTGAAACCATGGATGAGGCGGTTGCGGATTCCGATATTGTCAGCATGGGTACATCCGGCGCTGACCCGGAGGTAAACAGCAAATATTTAAAGGACGGCGTATTACTGTTAGGTTCCTCCCGCTTTCAGATGGATGATGATTTCCTGTTAAACAGATGTCAGGCAGTGGTGGACCACTGGGGAATCTACGAAAGCAATCTGTTAGAGCGGGGCGGCGAATTTCCGGAAGAAGGCTTCCGTCACACCGACGGCAGCGGCAACAGATTGCTGGGAATGTACTTTTTGGACTATGTGCATGAGGGATTAAAGACCAGGGAGGATATCTGGAGTATGCCGGATGTCATTGCGGGAAAGGTAAAGAGAACCTCCCCGGAAGAGTCCTTTGCCTGTGCCTGTTACGGAATGCCGGTATGGGATGTGGCATGGGGTTCTAGGATTTTAAGAAATGCGGAAAAACAGGGAATCGGCACAACACTGAAACTCTGGGATGAGCCTGATATGTACTAAGATAGCGGCATAACGATTAAATTGTGCGCATCATTTCAGCAAAGCTGAGAGATAAGAATAGCGCAGAAATGAGGTAAGTATGAAAACGACGACAGATGTAATTGTAATTGGTTCAGGAATTATCGGCAGTGCCACTGCGTATTATCTGGCAAAAAATGGCGTGGATGTGATTGTGTTAGAAAAGGATGCCACCATCGGAAACGGCAGTTCATCGAGAAACGGCGGCGGTGTGAGACAGTCCGGCAGGGATGTGAGGGAGCTGCCCCTTGCCATGTACGGGGTAAAAAATCTCTGGCCCTCCTTATCGGAGGAGTTGGGGATGAATGTGGAGTATCATCAGGACGGCAATCTGCGTCTTGGAAAAACAGAGGCTCACCTTGCAAAATTAAAACAGTTAGCGGATAATGCTTCTGCGGTGGGATTAGACGTAAAAATGATTGATGGGGAGGAGATTAAGAAAATCTGTCCCTATATGTCAGATGAAGTTATCGGCGCAAGCTGGTGTCCTACGGACGGTCATGCCAATCCGCTGCTTGCCACCCTTGCTTACTATCGGAAAGCGAGACAGTTAGGCGTGCAGTATTACAGCAGCGTTACGGTGGAAAAGTTAGGGCTGGTGAGAGGGAAGGTTAGAAAAGTAATCACCAGCGAGGGTACCTTTGAGACGGAAATGGTGGTGGTGGCAGCAGGCATCGGCAGCAGACCGATTTTAAATTCCGTGGGGATTGATATTCCGATGAATCCTAAAATCGCAGATACGATTGTCACGGAGGCACAGGCGCCGATGTTCTGGCAGATGTTAGGAACGGCGGCGGCAGACTTTTACGGTCATCAGACGGAGCATGGCTCTTTTGTATTTGGCGGCGGCTCCGGCCATGAGACTTATGCGAAGAATCCGGAGCAGATGTACAGCACCAGTATCACGGCATCCTATATTTGCAGGGCTATCGGCGGATATTTTCCGGCATTGAATGATACGAAAATCGTGCGTACCTGGGCGGGCTGTCATGATATCTGCTCCGACGGTGTTCCGGTGATTGACAGAATTGATGAGTTAGAGGGACTGGTAGCAGGCTGCGGCTTTTCAGGACATGGGTTTGGGATTGCGCCGTCTGCGGCATTGGTACTCTCAGAGCTTGCCATGGGGAAAAAAGCCTCTATCGATATTTCCGGTTTGCGGTATAATAGATTTAAAGCGAAAGCATAATAAGAAGAAACGAGGGAAATCTGAATGAAAAAATTAGTGTTTACCAAAGAAGCATTTGTGACAGGGGAACATGCCTTAGATTACCTGAAAGAAATTCAGACGAAGCGGGCTGTTATTGTAACAGGAGGCAATTCCATGTTTCGGACAGGCGTCATTGACAGGGTAAAGGGGCTGTTAGAAGAGGGCGGAGCAGAGGTTACGGTCTATTCCGGTATCAGCAAGAATCCTACCACAGCCCAGGTAAAAGACGGGGTGAAGTTTTTCAAGGAGAAAAAGCCGGATACCGTAGTGGCGGTAGGCGGCGGCTCACCTTTAGATGCGGCAAAGGTTATGACATTGTTTTATGATTTTCCGGAGCTTGACTTTTCAAATGTGTTAAAAACGGATATCAGCAGCTTAAAATTAAAGACAAAATTTGTAGCGGTTCCCTCCACCTCAGGCACTGCCTCAGAAGTAACCCATGTGGGAGTTATTACCTATGAGGAGGAAGAGTATAAATTTGCCATCCGTTCCGAGGCAATCCGTCCGGATGTGGCAATCCTTGACCCGGAGATTCCATCCACCATGACATCGCAGATTGCGGCGGAGACAGGAATGGATGCCCTCACCCATGCCTTAGAGGCTTATATCAATAAAACGGGAAATGATTTTACCTATGCTCTGGCAAAGGAAGCGGCAGAGGGGCTGATGGAGTGGCTGCCCCTCTCTGTAAAAACAGGAAGCAGGGAAAGCCGGGAGAAAGTGCATAACTTTTCCTGCATGGCGGGAATGGCATTTTCCAACAGCGGTCTGGGCATGGTGCACGGTGTTTCCCACGCCTTCGGAGGGAAATACAATCTTGCCCATGGGCTTGCAAATGCCATTATTTTGCCTTATTCTATGGATTATAACAAAAAGGATGAAACCGTACGGGAGAAATACGGGAAGCTTTCTCATGCGCTAGGCGGCGATGTGATTGAGAAAGTAAAGGAATTGCAGAAGGAGTTAGGGATTGCCTCCTGTATGAAAGAGGCTGGCATCACCGAAGAAACCTATCGGGCGGATTTTGACTTTTTACTGGAAAACTCCATGAAAGGCTCCACACTGGCAAATCCGATTCCGGTGCCCACAGAGGATATGAAAAAATTTTTAGATTGTATTTATTACGGTAAGAAAGTAGTGTTTTAACATGTTATTACTACAGCAGATGACGGCATTGTTTTTGATGATGCTGATTGGGTATTTATGTGGAAAAATGGGAGCGCTTGATGTGGCGGCGTCGAAAAAGATTTCATGGCTGGTGATTAATGTAGGCAATCCAGCCATGATTTTGGCTGCCGGAATGGATAATGAGAGTCCGGTGGAAATGCAGAAAATTTTATTGGTGGTGGGATTATCCTTAGCAATCTATGGGGCTCTGCTTCTGAT
>JAGAIK010000091.1 GCA_017626625.1 Roseburia sp. | reverse complement strand
GTACATTTTGAGGGTGTTTCTAATGGAACCGATACTTCCACGGGATTAAAGAATTATCAGGTGGTAAATCAAAAGAAATTCTTCGAGAAATGGAAAGCGGTGTTAGAGGCAGAGCATTTTGAAAATGGAACAAATGTGTATCTTGCCAAAGACCGGGGACAGACGAAAAAACAGATTCTTGTGGTGGATCATTATGTGCCGAATTTTGACCAGGATGCAGGCGGAAGATGTACTTATATGTATATGAAGGCATTCCTGAAACTGGGAATGAAAGTGACCTTTATCGGTGATAATTTTGCTAAGCCGGAGCCTTATACGACGGCATTGAACCAGCTTGGCATTGAAGTGCTGTATGGGGATTATTATTGTATGCACTGGCAGGAATGGCTGAAAGATAATCTGAAATATTTTGATTATATTTATCTCCAGAGACCGCATATTTCCATTAAATATATGGATTTGGTGAAGGAATACGGAAGAGGAAAGATTTTCTATTTTGCGCATGATTTACATCATGTGAGAATGTATAGAGATTATTTGGTAAGTGGTAACGAGGAAGCATTAAAGGAGTCCGAGCACTGGAAAAAAATTGAAATGGAACTCTTTGAGAAAACGGACGTTGGACATGTGGTGGGAAGCTATGAGCAGGAGATTATGCAGAAGGCATTTCCGGAGAAACCGATACGGAATATTCCTCTTTACATTTATGATGATGTGCCGGAACGGATTGAAAAGGATTTCTCAAAGAGAAAAGATATCCTCTTCGTGGGCGGCTTCAAACATGCGCCGAATGTGGATGCGGTTTTATGGTTTGGAAAAGAGATTTTCCCAAGGATTTTAGAAAAATATCCTGATATGGTATGGCATATTGTGGGCAGCAGCGCTCCTGACGAGGTCAAAGCACTGGCAAATGAACATATTGTACTGGAAGGATTTGTATCAGACGAGGAGTTAGGAGAGCTTTATCGCAAGTGTCGTCTGGTTGTGGTGCCCCTTCGTTACGGTGCCGGAGTGAAAGGAAAGATTGTAGAGGCTGCCTATTACCAGATACCGGTTGTAACTACCGCAATCGGCGGAGAAGGTTTAGATGCAGCAGTCGGTTCCTTTGTAATGGAAGATGATGCAGAGAAGATGGCAGCCCTTGTGGAGTCCCTCTATACGGATTATGAGGAACTTCGGAAAATGTCTGATGCGGGCGGGACTATGATACAGAAGTATTTTACGTCTAAGGCGGCAGAACAGGTATTGTTGGCGGATATGGATTTGGAATAGTTTAGGAGAGATTACATGGAAAATGTGGAGCAGACGCCCTTAATGCGCAGAGATATCACCTACATCAAAGGAGTTCAGTTAGAAGAGGCAGTGGAGATTACAAGACACTGTTTCTTCCGGGATGATGAAATGGGACTTGTGGAGCGTGTTATTCGCAATCCGGAGGATTTTAAAAATGTCTATGGGGAGTGGATTCGTTATTGGGATTTTGAACGCTGCCTGACGGAAATGCACGCTTACACCGGCAAAGAAATGTTTTATTACTATGGGAATTGTGCGGTGTGCAATTCCCCGCAGCCCTTTATCGTGGATTATCAGTTCGCAGATGAGGAAAATGGCAGAAAGAAACCGAACTGGCGGGAACGTTTAGTGTGT
>JAGAIK010000090.1 GCA_017626625.1 Roseburia sp. | reverse complement strand
TCAAGCTCGGTATCGGAAAGCTGCAGCATATAGACTGCAATATTCGAGCAATGATCCGCCACCCGCTCGTAGTTCATGGCAAGGTCGGAGAGCACCAGTCCCAGTTCAATGGTACATTTCCCTTTCCTGAGACGTTTCATGTGGTTTTTCTTTACATCCTTGTTAATCTCGTCAATCACTTCCTCTAACGGCTCTACGGTTCTCGCCAGGTCGTCATCTCCCTCCACAAAGGCTTTTGTGGTACGGTTTAAGATATCAGCAATGGCATCTCCGTAAATCCGCATTTCCTCTTTCGCCTTTTTCGAGAACGTCGCCCCGTCTTTATTCATCTGCTGCGCATTTTCCACCACATTGATGGAGTGGTCGGAAATACGCTCAAAATCCGTCAGACAGTGCAGAAGGGAAGTCACCTTAAGGCTGTCCTTATAGGACAAATCCTGGCTGCTTAACTTTGTCAAGTAAGCGCTGATTTTATCGTCATAGGTATCTACCCGGTTTTCCTTGGCAATGACGTCCGCAATCTTTTCCTCGGAATAATCCGTCAGAACACTCATCGCCTCCATAAAGCCCGCCTTTGTCATCTCCGCCATCTGGTTCACCAGGGAATGGCACTGCTCAATGGCAAATGCCGGGCTGCTTAAGAAACGGTCGTCCAAAATCGTAAATACGTCGTCCTGCACCTCTTTTTCCTCCGGTGATACCGGAATGGTAAGGTACGCTAATTTTTCCAGACCCTTGGTAAAAGGCAGCAGCACCAGGGTTGCAAATATATTAAATATGGTGTGAATCGCCGCAATGCCTGCCGCACCCACCGTCTCATTGGTGAAGCTGAAATGGAAAATGGCATTTCCAATGTAGAATACCAGCATAAATATAATCGTACCGATGATATTAAAATATAAATGTACAAATGCGGTACGCTTTGCACTCTTGCTGGTGCCTACGGAAGAAATCATGGCAGTCACGCAGGTACCGATGTTCTGTCCCATGATAATCGGGAGCACGGAGCCATAAGTAAATCCACCCGTCACAGACAATGCCTGCAGGATACCCACAGAGGCGGAGGAACTCTGAATAATCGCCGTGAGAATCGCTCCTGTCAGCACACCTAATACCGGGTTATTAAACATGGTCAGCATACTGGTAAATTCCGGAACGTCTGCTAACGGCTCCACCGCACCGCTCATTGCCTCCATACCATACATGAGCACGGAAAAGCCCAGAAGAATCTGCCCCACATTTTTCTTATTGTCGCTCTTTGCCGCCATGGTGAGAATAATACCCACCATTGCCAGAATCGGCGAGAAGGAAGAGGGCTTTAACATCTGAACAAAGAAACTTCCGCCTTCAATGCCCGTTAAGCTTAACAGCCATGAGGTAACGGTAGTACCCACGTTAGCGCCCATGATGATTCCGATTGCCTGGGACAGCTTCATAATGCCGGAATTTACAAATCCCACCACCATAACCGTAGTCGCCGAAGAGGACTGAATCACCGCTGTAACGCCTGCGCCTAATAGCACCGCTTTGATAGGATTAGAGGTCAGCGTTTCCAAAATACGCTCTAACTTTCCTCCCGACATCTTTTCCAGGCCTGCCCCCATCACATTCATTCCATAGAGAAACAGGGCTAATCCGCCAATCAAAGCCAGTATTCCAAAAATATCCATTTTACATCTCCTTTTGCTGTAATACATCCATACTGTTTTTTCACAAATTTTACATACATTTTATTTATACCGCATTTTGCTTCATTTTGCAATTCATGTTAAATGGAGTATGTAAACAGAATGTCATTTTTATGTAAAATCTACGTAAAATCGACAGGTTTCCATGTAAAATTGGACATTTTTATGACTCTTTTTCTTCGGGATACATAAGACCCCAGCTTTTTCTTATCTGTGTCATCAGCGACATGACATCTATGGTATAGTCCATGTGCATTTCATCCGCCCGTCCGGACACCGCCTGCTCCATATCGCAGACCTCGTACCATAATGCGTCCCCGGTGTCTCCGCATTCTATGGTTTCCCTGCGGTTATCCTCCGTGTAGGTAATCACCGCCTTCTGGGCTCTGGGGTACTCATATATTTCAATATACCCCTTATCAAAGGCTATCATGCCCCGTTTGGGCTGTTTTGCGTGGAGCGTAATGGCAGCGGTCGCCATTTCCCCCGCAGGATTCATCAGAAGAATCCCCGCCTGCTCGTCCACGCCGCTGGGGGCAGGCTTCATCTGGGATACCACCTCATCCGGCGCCTCCGACATAAACCACCGGATAAAGGAAAGGGCATAGACACCGATATCTAACAGCGCTCCTCCCGCTAAGGAAGCGTTAAAAAATCGGTTTTCCATGTCATATTCCTTGTAGCTGCCAAAATTCATCTGAATCATTCTAAGCTCGCCTAAGGCACCGCTTTTTATCCGTCTGTCTAATTCCTTGTAAAGAGGCATATGGTAAATGGTCATCGCCTCCGCCAAAACCACCTGATGTTCTTCCGCAATCTTTAACGCCTCCGCTAATTCTTCTGAATTTAATGTGATGGATTTTTCACAGAGCACGTGCTTGCCGTTCCGCAGTGCCTCCTTCAAATAGGAAATATGGGTGTTATGAGGTGTGGAAATATAGATAATATCCACATTTTCGTCGGTAAACAAATCCTCTATCTTCTCATAAACCTTTTCCACCCCGTATTTTTCCGCAAAGGCTACTGCCTTTTCATACGTCCTGTTGGCAACGCCGTAGAGTGTCCTTCCATTCTTTGCCATTGCCTCCGCCAACTGGTTGGCAATCACACCACATCCTAAGGTAGCCCAGTGATAAGCTTTCATCTCGTTATCCTCCTGCCGAAATCTAAACCGGAACACAGACAGGTTCCATTTTTGTGCTTCTGCATTTTTTGTAACCTATCTTTTCTAGCTTGTCAAGAGTGCTTATCTTCCCAATACCTCCCAGCCTGCGGGTGCCCTTAACCTCCCCGGAGGATAAAATTATTTTCAAAACGCCCCGCAGCGGTTTCAGTCGGCGTGCTCCCCGGTAATGGAGTAAATCACCCATTCTGCAATGTTGGTGGCATGGTCGCCGATTCGCTCGAAATACTTCGCCACCATCAGCATATCCGTCGCCTGCTCGCCGTTCTTGACGTTTTCGTTGATTTTCTCAATCAGTTCCCTGCGGTAATTAGAAAACAGGTCGTCCACCACATCATCCCGTTCAATGACCCAGCGGGCTAATTCCATATCCTTATTGACAAAGGCATCGACACTCTTAATGACCATGTCGGTGGTCTCCTTCGCCATATCCTTAATCAAATCAATGCTAATCTGGCTGCCTTCATATTCAGAGCCGGACATCAAAATCGTCATTTCGGAAATATCGGCAGCATGGTCTCCGATGCGCTCCATATCGGTAATCATTTTAAGGGCTGCGGAAATCAGGCGCAAATCCTTTGCCACCGGCTGCTGCTGCAGCAAAAGCTTCATGCAGAGGCTCTCTATCGCCCTCTCCTGGTGGTCCACTTCCTCATCGAATTCCATCGCCTGTACCGCTTTTTCCACATCCTGCTTAATCAGGGCGGAAATTCCCATCTCGATTGCCTGCTCAATCAGGCTCCCCATCTCAATCAATTCATTATTTAATTCTAATAACTGTCTGTCAAAGCGGTTTCTCATCTTTTTCTCCTTTCATCAGCCAAACCGTCCGGTAATATAGTCTTCTGTCCGCTTATCCTGCGGTACGGAGAACAGTTTTTCCGTCTCACCGCTCTCGATGACTTCCCCTAAGAGGAAAAATACGGTTTTATCCGAAACACGGACCGCCTGCTGCATATTGTGTGTTACCATAACAATGGTATATTTTTTCTTCAGTTCAATTACCAAATCCTCAATCTTGGAAGTGGAAATCGGGTCTAATGCCGAGGTAGGCTCATCCATAAGAATTACCTCCGGCTCCACCGCCAATGCCCTGGCAATGCAGAGACGCTGCTGCTGTCCGCCGGACATGCCAAGAGCGCTCTTTTTTAACCGGTCTTTCACCTCATCCCAGATTGCCGCATCCCGCAGGGATTTCTCCACAATCTCGTCCAATTTTGCCTTAGAACGGATGCCGTGGGTTCTCGGTCCATAGGCGATATTGTCGTAAATGCTCATGGGGAACGGGTTGGGTTTCTGGAACACCATTCCCACCCGTTTTCTTAAGAAATTCACGTCCATGCCCCGGTAGATATCCTCTCCGTCTAACAGAACCTTTCCGGTAATGCGGCAGCCCTCCACCAAATCGTTCATACGGTTTAAGCTCTTTAAGAATGTAGATTTTCCGCAGCCGCTGGGTCCGATAAATGCAGTTATCTCATTGGCAGTAATTGACATATTGATATTTTTCAACGCCTGAAAATCGCCGTAATATAAATCCAGACCTGTTATTTTAAATTTTTCTGACATAGTTTCCTCCATCCGTTTACTTCTGCGGTGCCTGAAATTTTCTCGCAATCAGGGACGACACCCCGTTAATCAGCAGTACAATAACAAGAAGCACTACCGCTGTGGCATAGGCTTCGTTTGAGTGCATACCTTCCCTCGAAAGTGAATACATATGTATCGCTAAGGTACGCCCGGAGTCAAAGACTCCCGCCACGCCTGCCACCGTTCCCGATGTATAAATCAGCGCCGCCGTCTCACCCACGATACGTCCGATTGCCAAAATAACTCCGGATAAAATTCCCGGTATGGCAGAGGGAAGTACAATCCGGAAGATGGTACGCAGTTTTCCTGCCCCTAAACCAAAGCTTCCCTCCCGGAAAGAATCCGGCACACACAAAAGCGCCTCCTCCGTGGTTCTCATAATGACAGGAAGCACCATAATCGCTAAGGTCATTGCCCCCGCCATCATGGAATATCCCCACTTTAGGGCAGTAACGAAAAACAGCATACCGAAAAGTCCATAGATAATGGAAGGAATACCGGAGAGGGTCTCTGCCGTCACCCGGATAATCTTTACCAGCTTATTTCCCTTTTTTGCATATTCCACCAGATAGATTGCCGCTCCTACGCCAAAGGGAATGGAAATCGCCAGCGCTAACACTGTCATCAGCAGCGTATTTATCATGGCGGGGAGCATGGAAACATTCTCCGAGGTGTATTCCCAGGCAAAAAGACTTGGTTTTAAATAGGGAATCCCCCGAATTAAAATGTAACTCACAAGGAATACCAGTACACAGACGGTAAATACCGCCGCTATGAGCACCAGCAGCAACAGCAGAAAAGAACCCGGATGCTTCCGGTAAGATTTCATCTTATCCCCAAGGGACTGTCGATTGATTGTTTCCATCTATTTCTCCTCTCCCCGACTCTTTAAAATTGAAAATGAAATATTGATAATTAAGATAAATACAAACAGCACCACTCCGGTGGCAATCAGCGCCTCCCGGTGCAAATCCGTAGCATACCCCATTTCCATTACAATATTGGAAGTCAGGGTACGGACGCCCTTAAAGATACTGTCCGGCACTCTCGCCTGGTTTCCAGCCACCATCATGACTGCCATCGTCTCGCCGATGGCACGGCCCACGCCTAACACCACCGCCGCCATAATGCCGGATTTTGCCGCCGGGACAATGACGGTGAATACGCTGCGCTCATGAGTTGCTCCTAATGCCAGCGCTCCCTCATAGTAGCTTTCCTCCACCGCACGGATAGCGGATTCGGATACGCCGATAATGGTGGGAAGTATCATAATGCCAAGAAGTATGGAAGCTGTTAATATACTATTCCCGTTTCCCTTAAAGTGTTCCCGGATAAAAGGCACAATCACCACCAATCCGAAAAATCCGTAGACAATCGAAGGGATGCCCGCCAGCAAATCCACAATAGGCTTTAACACTTTATAAATCTTCACCGGGCAAAATCTTGCCATAAATACCGCCATAAAAATTCCCACAGGAACTCCGATAACCAACGCCCCCGCCGTGACGTAAATACTGCCTAAAATCATTGGAAAAATTCCAAATTTATTGTTGGACGGTCTCCAGGTCTTTCCCGATAAAAACTCCCAGATACCGATTTCTTTCATTGCCGGAAACCCGTTAGCAAACAAAAAGATACAGATAAGTGCTACCGCTACAATGGAAATCACTGCGGTAAAGAGGAATACCCCCTCCATGATAACTTCTTTTTTTCTGTTCATAGTAATCTCCTGATACCAATTCCCGCACTGCGGCAATCTGACTTTTAACTATGTGGGAAAAGGCTGTGACGCCGGCTTACCGCCCCGCACCACAGCACCTTTCTTAGGAATATGTTCTGAATTTCTTATTTTGCAATTTCATCCCAGGTAGTAATCTCGCCGCGGAAGATACCGTTGACATCATCTTTGCTTAAATCGCTGGTAGGATTGTCATTGTTTACTACGACTGCAATACCGTC
>JAGAIK010000089.1 GCA_017626625.1 Roseburia sp. | reverse complement strand
CTTCTTCGTCCGTCATTCCGGCAAATAAAATAAATAACAGCGCCAACACCACCACAGCGCTAAGCAGAAATTTTCCATAAACGCTAATGATTCTCTGCATATCTTTCTTCACCCTTTCTTTTTTCTCTAATATCTTTTCTAAAACAATGAGGTATCTCCTATCCGTTAGCCACAGATACTCTGCATAAACATCAGCACCAGCTCATAAATAATACCTCCGCTTTTTATCCAGCTTACGAATATAAGAAACATCATAACCCCCGCTGCACCGCTTAAAATACCTGTTCCGAAATGTTCTAAGATTTCCTCCATATTTCCCCTCCACTGAAACACTGAAACTGCCTTATTTCCATGCTCTTAAAATGACGCCGCATATTCTAATAGCTTCCTAAACAGACTGCTCCCCACTGAAACTATCTTTATTTACCGGGCTTAAAATGATGCCGCATATTCTAATAGCTTCACAAACATAACAATTACACTTCCGCCCGCTAACAGTTCCAATAACGCTTCTCCTACCTCCGCAATCACAGTCTCCATATTTTTTCACCTGCCTCCCTATTCCGCAATTCCACGGATTGTTTTCCCGGATTTCAAGTTTAAAATCCGAAGATGACCTGTCCTCCTATCTTGCAATTCCACGTGTTGTTTTCCTCTGGGAAATCCCCAACACCGGAAACTCATAAGAATAGGATAAAATAACCTCCGCCGTCTGCACCTCATTATTAACATCCGCCGAATTTCTTACCTCAAGCTCATAGCCTGCATCGGAAGCCTGCCTGATACAGGCGGCAATGACATTGGGGTTAAAATTGCTGTTTTCAATCTCCGAAATCACATCCGCCTTATACTCCTTTGCCGCCGCCACCTGGCTGCTGACCGTAACTGCCCCGATACAGATGCCTGTATTTATCAACAGCACCAGCAATGTGCCGAATGCACTTACAATATGCTTCATAGCGCACCTCCCATACCGCCTAACATCCGGAACATATAGAGCATTCCCACCGTTAAATCAATCAACAGTTTTATGGTGGCTGCAATCACCGGATAGGCAAAAATCATTTTCATCTGAAAGGAAATATTCCTGTTTCTGATTTCATCCGCCTTTGCCTGCATTTCGCTGACCCGCTTCATCAGTTCGTGAATTTGTATCTCCGCCTTCCCGGTTCCCGCCTCGGAAATGGCATGGAGCATTTTCATACAGCTTGCTGCCTCCGGAATATCAAATTCTTTACAGAAATCCGTGTAAGATGCCAGCCGCTCCGGCTCTCTTTGCAGACGTTCCATCAGTTTTTCCAGCTCCGGCTTTAATATCTCCGGCGCAGCCGGAATGGATTTTCCGATGGAAACCTGTACGTTATTGCCCTGCAGCAGCAGTGCAATCTCCATCAGCCATTGGGGAAAGACAAGATAAAGTGCTTCTGTCACGTCTTTTTTCGCCAGACTGTAGCCCGTCTTATGCTGCAGCAGCAAAAAACAGGCGATTCCCAGACATAAAATCCCAATCCATTCTTTGTGGAGAAGAAAACCCGCTGCCGCTCCCGCCAAAAACGGCGCAGCCCAGAGCAGGCTTTTCCTCTTTTCCCGTCGCTCATCATATTCCATAACCGTCCGATAGCTTTCCATGACCTGTTTTTCTTCTCTCACGCCTTCTTCCTTCAGCCAGTTGCGGTTGAGGTTTCTCGTACTTTTTGCAAAAACAAACAGGGAAAACAACAGAAAGAAAAGAGAGGAATATTGAATCACGGGCACCTGAAAAATCTCAAAGGGAGCCGCCGCCGTCACAAACAGACCTTTCATGGCATCTAACACATACAGCGCCACCGCACAGAGCACCGTTGCCACCACAATGGATATGATATTATCCCTGTGGCTGGTTTTCTTATCCCTCTGTAACTGATAGCCCCGCCGTTTCCAGAGTTCTAAATCCTCTAACAGCAGCATCACGGACTGCTCCGTCTCCCCGCCAT
>JAGAIK010000088.1 GCA_017626625.1 Roseburia sp. | reverse complement strand
GTACAATATATCTGGGACTACTACAAGCTCCGGATTCTGGTAATCGTGCTCTGCACCGCTGCCGCAATCTCCCTGATTCATCATTATGTCACTTATCGGGAGCCGCTGCTGAACGTTCTTATGATTAACACCACAAGCGGAGATATGACCACGGCTGACGGCTTCGATGAATTTTTAGATGCCTACGGCTACGATAAAAAGGAATATCCGGTGTCCCTGTACGGCGCTCTCTACATTCCCGAAGAGAAGGACGCTGCCATCTCCGCTTATCAGGATTATGAGATTCTTTCCACCATGATTGCCGCCGGAGACGAGGACATCTTTTTCGGTACGGGAGATGTCTTTTTAGCTTATGCCGAGCAGGGAGCCTTTACCGATTTATCCAATATCTTATCCGAAGAAACTTTTGAAAAATACAAAGACAACATGATTTATTCCACAGACGACGGCGAGAGCGAGCCCTATCCCTGCGCCATTGAAATCACCGACAACGAGTGGTTAAAAAAGAACGGATATTATGACAGAAGCTGTTATTTCGGCATTTTCTACCGCTCGGAAAACACCCAGGCTGCTGCGCAGTTCGCCGAATTTCTGTTAGCACAGTAGCCCAGGCAGGTGCCGGGTTTCCGATTGCCGGGGCTCTGTCGGCACAGCAGCACCGACAGATTGCTGAGTTTCCTTGGGGCTCTGCCGGCACAGCAGCACCGACAGAGCCCTAACACATTCTTTATTGCAGCAATACCACAGAATACTCCGGCAGCACCAAGGTTCCTTCTTCTATTTCCGCTGCCGCATTTCCAGTCAAAAGCATTCCTGCCAAGTTTGCCTCCGCCCCCGTTTTTCCATTCAGTGTAAGTCCTGATACCTCTACCGTCTGTGCCTTTTCCGATAAATTATATATCAGGCAGATTTCCGTTCCCTCATAACTTTTCTTCACTACACAGATATCATCATTGGAAAGGCTTTCCTCAAAATCAACCTCGCCTCTGGCAATCTCCGGAAAACTGTTCCGCAGCTTAATGGTCTCCTTCACAAACTGGTAAATGGAATTTCCGTCTTCCTTCTGCTCGTCTAACGCCCCATACTTCATTTTCACAGAATCCATATCCAGCGGTCCATGACACATACCCTCCGCCGAAGCGTCCCCGCTCCAGTACATGGGCGCCCGCTTATTTTCGTCCTTTCCGGAGCCCTTCATTCCCAACTCTTCTCCATAATAGAGAAACGCACTTCCCGACATCAGAAGATTCATCGCCTGGGCTATCTTGGTCTGATTTTCACTATAATCCCCGGCATAATACCCGGCACCCCTTGCCATATCATGGTTCGTGTAAAAAGGCGCATCAATATAATTTTCATTATAAGCAGAAATCGTTTCCTGCACCCGCTCTAACGCATTCCCATAGGCTGACGCAGAACCGCCTTTTAATGCCGAAGCAATAATCCCGGTGCTGTCCGCAAAATCAAAATCAAAGCAACTGTCTATGCCGCTCTCATAGTATTTTGCATAGGTGGTCATATCGTTCCAGACCTCCGCCACAATGTAGGCGTCCTCCTTCTTCCCCTTTACCATATCCGCAAACCAGGAAAGCACCTCCACATTTTTCTCCACACTTCCGCTGTAATACTCCTTCGCTGCATCCAACCGAAAGCCGTCCACTCCAAGCGCTAACCAGAAATCCACAATCTGTTCAAACTCCTGCCGCACGGCTTCATTTCCCAAATTCAAATCCGGCATTTCACTCCAGAACTGCGACTCATAATACCAGTCTGTCCCTTCCAGCGGATTATACCCGCTTCCCATCTCCTTTGAAAAATAGTAATAATCCACATAGGGACACTCCGTCAAATCCGGCTCCTGCCCCTCCGGCAGGGATTTTAAATATTCCTCCGCCGCCAAAAACCATTCGTGCTCCGAAGAAGAATGGTTCATCACCAAATCAATAATGACATTTATGCCCCTCCTGTGGCATTCCTCCACCAGCACCTTAAAATCCTCCAGGGTCCCATATTCCCTGTCAATCTCACAATAATCCGTCACATCATACTTATGATAGGTAGTAGACGGCATCACCGGCATCAGCCAGATGCCATTGCACCCCAAATCCGTATCCGTCCCCTCATCTCCGTCATTAATATAATCCAGTTTCTCCGTCAGTCCCTTCAAATCACCGATGCCGTCTCCGTCGCTGTCATAAAAACTGTATACAAAGACCTCATACCAGGTGCGGTAATTGTCGTCTAGTACAGCGCTCTCTTTCGTATTCACCTGCTTCATCAGTTCTGCTGCCGTGGGCTGCTCCTCCTCCGCTCCACTGTTTTCCGCCGTGTTTTCTTCCTTTTCAGCAGCATTTGTGCGGTCTGCTTTTGCTATTTCTGTACCAACATCCGCTCCCACACTCTGAGAGTTTTCCACATTATCTCCCGCAGTACCAGTTGTGTTTCCACATCCAGTGCTGGTGATTATCAACGTAGCGGATAATATTGCTGTTAATAATTTTCGTTTCATTGTTTGCCTCCTTCAGTTATTTATTCAAAATTTATACAAGGGGTTATTGGAAAGTTACGCCATGAAG
>JAGAIK010000087.1 GCA_017626625.1 Roseburia sp. | reverse complement strand
TGACCGGAGTACCTATTCAGGGAGAATACGAGCTGATTTCCATGATTAAGGAGATGGCGGCGTTAAAGGAATCCTATGAAAAGGTATCGGACGCCTTTGCGCAGGTGCAGGCAAAGGGGTACGGCGTAGTGAATCCGGGGCTTTCCGATATTACCATGGAGGAACCGGTGCTGATTCGCCATGGCAATAAATTCGGAGTGAAAATGAAAGCAATTTCTCCCTCAATACATATGATACGCGCCAATATAGAGACGGAGATTGCCCCCATTGTGGGAAGCGAGGAGCAGGCAAACGACCTGATTTCCTATATCAAAGAGGGGCAGAAGAGCGAGGAAGGCGCCTGGGAAACCAATATTTTCGGCAAATCCATCGGAGAACTGATGGAGGACGGAATCCGGGGCAAAATCGCCATGATGGATGACGAATGCCAGATGAAACTGCAGGACACCATGCAGAAGATTGTCAACGATAATAACGGTGGAATGGTGTGCATTATATTATAGTATCAATGGAAAAAGCGGAAGAAAGCTTTTAAGGGCTTAATCTTCGGCTTTTTCTTTTTGTGTATTTTTGAATATAGTTAGGGGAGAAAATCTGGCGGAAACTTGACATATGTCCCCTCATGTGCTATATATGTTACACGTATCACACTGGCACACATGTAACAGTGATACATTTATCACAGAGTTGTAAGGAAATGATGTATGGAAAATATATTAAAGTCAATCATGAGCGAGCGGGGCAGTTACCGTCCCTCCGGTTCGGAGGCAAACAAACTCACAAAAGAGTGCCTCCAGAAGGCATTGGTTTACCTGATGAAGGAGAACCCCATTGAGAAGATTTCCGTCACGGAACTGGTGAAAAAATCCGGCGTGTCCCGCCAGTCCTTTTACCGGAATTATCGTTCCAAAGAGGCGATTTTAAAGGACATGTGGCAGAATATTTACTGCCAGATGGCGGAGACGCTGAGGGATAAAAAATATCAAAAGGACACCTATCAGTGGTATTACGATTTGTTTGCCCTGATTCGGGAAAACAGAACCACCATAGAACTGTTGGTGAAGGCGAAGCTGCCTGTCGCAGAGGGAGAGGGGCTGCTTCCGCTGTTTCAGACTGTCTTTTCAGCGGGGGACGCAGAGGAAAAATATTCCATTGCCGCCTATGAAGGGGCATTGCAGGCAGTAATTAACGAATGGTTTCGGCAGGGACTAAAGGAAGAGACGGCGGATATGGCGCAATTATGCAACGGTCTTTTCGGGGAATACCACAGGAAGCTGATGGAAACCATTCCGGACGGCAGTGAGGTGCAAAGCAGGGGGCAGTTATGAAAAAGGAACCGAAAGTCATTTATTACAGGGATGAATTGGAGGATGAATTTTCAGGGGACGACATTACCCCGAAGACCATTGATAAAAATTACCGGTATGAGAGAAGCGCCTTAAGCCGCCTGTTCTGGTACCGGATTGTGGCGCTGCCGCTGGCATTTTTGTATATGAAGCTGTATTTTCATCATAAAATAGTAAATAAAAAGGCGCTTCGCAGGGCAAAGGGGCAGCCGTATTTTATGTATGGAAACCACACCCATTTTTTGGCGGACGCCCTGGTTCCCACCCTGGTAAATCTGCCGAAAGCCGTTTCTGTGATTGTCAATGCCAATAATGTGTCCATCCCTTATCTGGGGCGGATTACCCCAAGTCTTGGGGCATTGCCTCTGCCGGACGACGGGGAGGCGGCGAAGAATTTTATGCGGGCGGTAAAACGGCGGGTGGAGCGGCGGGAGTGCATTATGATTTACCCGGAGGCGCATATCTGGCCTTATTACACGGATATACGCCCGTTTGGGGAGTTATCCTTCCGTTATCCGGTGAACTTCCACACGCCGGTATTCTGTCTGACCAATACGTATCAGAAACGGAAATTTGGCAGAAAGCCCAAGATGGTGACTTATATTGACGGACCTTTTTATCCCGACGGAACCTTGTCTGCTAAAGAGCAGAAAAAGCAACTGCGGGAGATGGTCTACGGGAAAATGAAGGAGCGGGCAAAGAACAATGAGGTTGTCTGTATCCGTTATGAAAAAACCAAAGGAAACGAGTGATGAGAAATATTTTATTTTCAGGAAATGAGAAGGTATTTGACGGGATACTTACCTGTATGCTTTCTATTTTAAAACGCAGCAGTACAGAGGAGCCTTTTTGTTTTTATATTTATACCATGGATGTCACCCGGATAAAACCGGAATATACGCCAGTTTCAGACCGCCAGACCATATTTTTATAGGAAACGGCAAAAAAATATCATGCGGGGAATACCGTGGTAAAGGTAGATGTGACAGAGCTGTATGAGCGGGAATTTGCTTATTGCCCCAATGAGGGTGCGTACTGCTCTCCCTATACGCTGCTGCGGCTTTTTGCGGATAACGTGGAGGGAATGCCGGAAAAGCTGCTTTATCTCGATGTGGATATCCTTTTTAACCGTGATATCGCTCTGCTTTACGATATTGACGTGGAGGGTTATGAGTATGCGGCGGCAAGGGACCACTATGGGAAATATCTGTTAAACCCCAACTACATCAATGCAGGGGTACTTCTTCTGAATATGAAGGAAATCAGAAAAACAGGGCTGTTAGAGAAAGCAAGAAAGCTGATTAAGGAAAAGAAGCTGTTATTTGCAGACCAGAGCGCCCTTTACCGTAGCACTACCCGGAAAAAGATGCTTCCCCAGAGATTTAACGACCAGAAATTTTTACATAAGCACACGGTGGTACGCCATTTTTCCAAGCGGCTGTTTTACCTTCCCTATCCCCATACCGACAATATCAAACAGTGGCGGGTCAGCGATATCCACCGGGTGTTCGGCTATTATGAGTTTGATGATATTTTGTATGAGTATATCTATTTGAAGAAAAAATATGAAAATGAAATCGAAGTAAAGGAGATTACCAATGAACAGCAGTAAACGGATTCCAATTTTTTATGCCTGCGATGACAATTTTGTAAAATATACGATGGTGTCTATCCAGTCTCTGATAGAACATGCATCCTCAGAAAAGGAATATGTGATTCATGTGCTGAATACAGGGATTTGTGAGGAAATGAAGCAGGTGCTTTCCTCCATGGAAAACGACAGGGTAAAGATACGCTTTGAGGACGTGACAGGGTATTTGAAAAATATCAGTGAAAAACTGCCAATCCGTGATTATTATTCCCACACCACCTATTACCGCATGTTTATTGCGGAGATGTTTCCGGAGTATGACAAGGCGGTTTATATTGACAGCGACACTGTGGTGCTGGGGGATATTTCAGAGCTTTACGATCATGAGATAGGGGAGAATTACGTGGGAGCAGCTCAGGATCAGGTTGTGGTGCAGACGGACGTCTTTGGTGATTATGCAGAACAAGTGCTGGGAGTTGACCGGCTTCACTATTTTAATGCGGGACTTTTGGTGATGAACTGCAGGCAGTTTCGGGAGCAGAAGCTGTTAGAACAGTTTGTGGAGCTGCTCCATATGTATAATTTTGTGGTGGCTCAGGACCAGGACTATCTGAATGTCATCTGCGAGAACCATGTGCAGTGGATAGAACAGCAGTGGAATACGGAGGTTTTCGGAACTATCGCCTATGGGGAAGAGGAATTTAAGCTCATTCATTACAATCTGGCGGCGAAACCCTGGCATTATGAGGACTGCCGTTATCAGGAGTATTTCTGGAAATATGCCGAAAAGACAGCGGTTTATGAGGAAATAAGAGCGGAGTTAGAGCATTACACGGAGGAAGAACGCAAGGCGGACGCCCTTTCCGGAGAGCGGCTCCTTGAGATGGCAAAGAGTGAGATTGCGAAAGAAAACAATTATCGGAAGCTGCGGGACAGCGGCAAATTAAAGGCGAAGGACAGGTTGGAGGTATTGGATAAAATTGCTGTCTTAGAGCGGGAGGGCAGATTTGACGAGGACGTGGAGGAGGACCCGCCCACAAAGGAATTAAAGCCGGAGGATATTGATTACCTGCGGAAAAAAATCAGCAGCAAAATCAAAAGACGGTTTACCTATACCGTGGCGAGAAGTTTTCTCAATAATATTTTAGACAGTAAAAAGCTGATTATTAAGGAGATTAAGGGCATTGAGCATTTTAAAAATTTAGATTCCGGAGCGATTGTCACCTGCAATCATTTTAATGCCTTTGACAGCTTTGCCATTCAGATTGCATACGAGGCGTCAGAGCAGAAAAAGAGAAAATTTTACCGGGTAATCCGGGAGGGAAATTACACGAATTTTCCCGGATTTTACGGACTGCTGATGAGAAACTGCAATACCTTTCCTTTAAGCTCAAACAAAAATACCATGAAAAAATTTTTAAAGGCAATGGATATCGTACTGCAGAACGGTGATTTCATGCTGATGTATCCGGAGCAGAGCATGTGGTGGAATTACCGCAAGCCAAAGCCGTTGAAAAAGGGAGCGTATACCTTTGCCGTCCGCAATAATGTTCCGGTGCTGCCCTGCTTTATTACCATGGAGGACAGCGATATATTAGGGGATGACGGATTTTATGTGCAGGAATACACCATCCATGTGGCGGAGCCGATTTATCCGGATGCGCGTAAGAGCCGGGCGGAAAATATTGAAGCCATGCGGGAAAAGAATTATGAGGTCTGGAAACAGATTTATGAGGAAACCTATGGGGAAAAACTGGTGTATACCTGTCAGCAGAAAATGAAAATAGGGTGAGGCGGTCCTGGGAAAACACGGGGGAGGAATTGAGGTTATCGGTTGTAAAGATATGGATTTCTGTTATAATATTGAGTAGGATGTCAGAGGGGATGTTTTTAAGGGTATTGAGGGCAGATTGCACAAAGCAGGCTTTGTGCAATCTGCCAATATCAGTTATCGACAGCCCCTTCTGGGATGGGCTAATCAATATTAAGCCTGGAAAAAAGTTTTAGTATGAGTGAAAAGAGAGGGTATGTATGAATCCAGTATATGAAAAATTGCAGAAATGCTATGAGAGTTACAAAGAAAAAATTCAGTTTACGCCTAAGGTTGCGCTAGTGTTAGGGTCTGGATTGGGGGATTATGCCAATGATATCAGGGTGGAGGCTACGTTGGATTACCATGATATTGAGGGGTTTCCGGTTTCTACTGTTCCGGGGCATAAGGGAAGGTTTATTTTCGGATATGTGGGGGAGGTTCCGGTGGTGTGTATGCAGGGGCGTGTCCACTATTATGAGGG
>JAGAIK010000086.1 GCA_017626625.1 Roseburia sp. | reverse complement strand
TGTCCTGTTTATTTTGATGCAGTTGATGCCGGGGTCTCCGTTCAATGATGAAAAATTGAATGCAGACCAGAAGGCGGCGCTCTATACAAAATACGGATTAGACCAGCCGGTGGCGGTACAGTTTTTTAAATATGTGGGAAATATGCTGCGGGGAGATTTGGGCGTGAGCTATAACATTTCAAAAAATACCCCCATTTCCCAGCTTATCCAGACGAGATTGCCGATTTCCATACGAATCGGAGGCTATGCGGTGCTTATCGGGGCAGTGGCGGGGCTGCTGTTAGGATTGTTGGCGGCACTAAAGCACGGCACCATCTGGGATTCTCTTGCCACGGTGATTTCCGTTATCGGTGTGTCGGTCCCGTCTTATGTGTTTGCATTGGCGTTAAGTTACAATTTCGGTTTTAAGCTGGGCTGGTTTCCCATGCTGTTTACCCAGAATGATATCTTTGGTTCCAGCGTGCTGCCGAGTATTTCCCTGTCCATGTTTACCATGGCATCCATTGCCCGGTTTACCAGAAGCGAGATGTTAGAGGTGCTGGGCAGCGACTATATGCTCCTTGCCGAGAGCAAAGGAATTTCCGGGGCAGCCCTGATTTTCCGCCATGCACTCCGCAATGCGCTGATACCGATTATTACGGTATTAGCTCCCCTGGTGGTGGATTTGATGACGGGTTCTCTGGTGGTGGAGAAAATCTTTGCCATACCGGGGGTAGGCAGCCTTTTGGTTACAGCGATACAGTCGAACGATTACAATGTGGTCATTGCACTCAGCTTTATTTATTCGGCAATGTATATCATCATTATGCTTGTGGTGGATATCCTCTACGGACTGATTGACCCGAGAATCCGGCTGGCGAAGAAAGGAGACTGAGATGGGAAAAGGAAAGAAGAAAGTAATCGCCGCAGCGGAGACAGGGACCGCCTATGTTCCTGTGGAAACGGATTTTCAATGGAAAAATAACAGCGGCGAGTTAGCGATAGATGAAAATTTTGCGTCACAGAATTTCTGGAAGGATGTATGTATCCGCTATTTTAGAAAAATCAGCGCTGTGATAGGTCTGGTGCTGATTATCATTATCTCGGTGTTTGCCGTTATCGGTCCGGGAATGAATGAGTTTGGCTATTCCGACCAGTATTTAAGCCAGAAGAATTTTGCACCCCGGATTGCCGCACTGGAAAAATACGGTATCTTTGACGGCGGCGAGAGCATGAAAACCACCACCGGAAACCGGGAGGTCAACTATTACGAGGAAAAGGGCTTAGATGACCTTTATTACTGGTTTGGAAGCGATAATTTCGGTCGTGATATCTGGACCCGTACCTGGTCGGGAGCGAGGGTTTCCCTTATTATTGCGGTAGCTGCGGCAATCATTGATATGGTTATCGGTATGAGCTATGGTCTGATTTCCGGATATTTCGGGGGAAAAGTAGATATGCTGATGCAGCGCTTTTTAGAGATTGCCAACGGAATCCCAAGGCTTGTCATTGTAACACTGCTTCTTTTGGTGTTAGAGCCGGGAATGCTGACCATCATCTTTGCTTTAATGCTGACGGAGTGGGTCGGCATGAGCCGGATTGCCCGGGCGGAAATGCTGAAATTAAAGGAGCAGGAATTTGTGCTTGCGTCAAGAACCTTAGGGGCAGGCAGCTTTTTCATTATTTTTAAGGAAGTGCTTCCCAACATTATCGGACCCATCATCACACAGGTAATGTTTTCCATACCGACAGCGATTTTTACCGAAGCCTTTTTAAGCTTTGTGGGACTTGGCATTCCGGTGCCCCGGTGCTCCTTAGGCTCTCTGATTTCCGAGGGCTTTAACAGCTTTACCACCCACCCGTACCAGATTATTCCGCCGATTGTGGTGATGGCGCTTTTGATGCTGAGCTTTAACTTGGTGGCGGACGGTCTTCGGGAAGCCTTAGACCCGAAAATGAAAGAAATGTAGGAAAGGGGAAATATGATGTCAGAGACAAAAGAACAGATTTTAAAAATAC
>JAGAIK010000085.1 GCA_017626625.1 Roseburia sp. | reverse complement strand
GGTGCTGGAAAAAATGGAAAACCACGGCTATGCGGCAATCCCTTTTTTAAGCCGGGAGGGCAAATACATAGGGACAATTACAGATGGAGATTTGCTCTGGTTTTTAAAACGGAGAAATTTTCCGGAATTAAAAACCTTAGAGGACATGCCGATTATCACCATTGAGCGCCACCGGGACAATCAGGCGGTAAAGGTGGGAGCGAGCATGGAGGATTTGTTTGACAAGGTGACAAACCAGAACTTTGTTCCTGTGGTGGATGACAACGAGGTATTTATCGGCATTGTAACAAGGAAGGACGTGCTGGTTTATTTACAGAAAAAATTAGGTGAGAAGCAGTAGAATCTTAATATTCCCTTAAGCCGGGTTGTATACAGGCAGAGCAATGTGAAATATGTTATACTTTTAAAAGTAACCTGAATATACTGACCAAAGAGGAGGAAATGAAAATGGAGTTTATTACACCTGGGTTCTTGATTGGAGTAGTAGTTGTGGTGCTTTTGATTGTATTGCTGTGCATAGGGTACGTGAAAGCGCCGCCGGATATGGCGTATATTATTTCCGGTATCAAGAAGAAGTCAAAGATTGTCATCGGAAAGGCGAGTATTCGTATCCCGTTTTTTGAGCGTCTGGATAAGTTAAACCTGAGGCTGATACCCATTGACGTAAAGACCAGTAATGCGGTGCCCACGGCAGATTACATCAATATCAACGTGGACGCTACGGTCAATGTCAAAATCAGCAACGAGCCGGAGAAGCTTCGCTTAGCAGCAGAAAACTTTCTGAACAAAAATACCGAGTACATAGCCGGAGTGGCAAGGGAGGTTCTCGAAGGCAACGTCCGTGAAATCGTCGGAAAGATGAAGTTAGAGGAAATGGTATCTGACCGCCAGAAATTTGCAACCTTGGTAAAGGAAAATGCAGAGCCGGATTTAGCGGCGATGGGGCTCGATATCATCAGCTTCAACGTACAGAACTTCGTGGACGGAAACGAGGTCATTGAAAACCTTGGTATCGACAATATTGTCAAAATCAAGAAAGCAGCAGCCATTGCCCGTGCCGAGAGTGAGAGAGACATTAAGGTGGCACAGGCATCAGCGGATAAAGAATCCAACGATGCAGCAGTAGCAGCCCAGACTGAGATTGCCAAGAAACAGAATGAGCTTGCCATCAAAAAGTCAGAGCTTCAGATGGAGGCTGACACCAAGAAGGCTATGGCAGATGCAGCATACGAAATCCAGAAAGAGGAACAGCGTAAAACTATTGAGATTACCACTGCCAATGCGGATATCGCAAAACAGGAGCGTGAAATCGAGTTAAAGCAGAAGGAAGTAGCCGTAAAAGAACAGGCATTAGAGGCTGAGATTAAGAAACAGGCAGAAGCAGACAAATACGCAGCACAGCAGAGAGCGGACGCAGTCCTTTACCAGAGACAGAAGGACGCAGAAGCAAAGCAGTTCGAAGCGCAGCGTGAAGCGGAGGCAAGAAAAGCCCAGGCAGAAGCAGACCGTTTCTCCAAGGAGCAGGAGGCAGCAGGTATCCGTGCTGTCGGTG
>JAGAIK010000084.1 GCA_017626625.1 Roseburia sp. | reverse complement strand
GCAGAGGCTGCCTTCAGCCGTCTGTCATTGTAAGTAATGTTAAATCATGATTTTATTTGCCATATCCTTTCCAATGGCAACACGGGAATCTTTCACATTGACAATCATATTTCCGCCAATTTCGGATACCACCGTCACTGCGCCTCCCACTACAAAGCCCAGGTTCTCTAAAAATCTTCTGGTTTCTTCTTTTCCTCCCACCTTTTTGATGGTGTTTTCTTCTCCGGCATTCGCCATTGTAAGCGGCATCATATCATCCTCTTTCCTTTTGTATTGATAATGATTTTCATTTCTACGTAGGTTAGTATATTCTAACTTTCATTAGATGTCAATAACGCTAACGATATTTTTTCTCAACAACGTAAAAAAAGATGCCGCATGGTACGACATCTTTTCCTGTGTCACAATATGACACGTTTCCTTATTATATTATACGGTTTTCACACACTGGGAAAACTTCTGTTTTGCGCTCTGCACCTTATTTGCCTCTGCGTCCGGTGTCGGGTAATAGCCTCTCTGGTGCATCATATTGAATACATCCTCCTGGATGCAGTGCTCCTGCTCAAGACAATGCAGAATGGCATCCCTCACACTATCGTGCACACACTCATTTGCAAAGGTGTTGTAATTGTTGGTTGCCGTTTTTTCAGCGGTCAGCGCATCCGCTAATATCTCTTTGTCGGTATAAATCTGTTCTGTCATGACTCCCTCATTTCTGCCTCTTAGGCGGCTGTTTAACTTAACTGTGCGTACAGGGAATTAAAATGTCCCTGGTGTTTTGCAGAAATCTCTGTAAATTTTGCACTAATTTCCTGGTCCTCGGTATGCTCCGCAAGCATCTGGAATTTCTTGATTAAAAGCTCTTCCTCTGTCAGCAGGTCATTTAATGCAGATAATTCTTTTTCTGATAACTGGCTCATATTCTACCTCCGTTTTTTACTTTGAAGCACGGAAAAAATCTTCCTTTCCATACTTTTAAAAGTAGTTTCACCGGAAATTTTGTTTTTATGCGCCGGAGGGAGACTTATTTTCATGACAGCCCTCTTATTGCTCCATATTTTCTTCCTTCTGACAGATATCTGTCAATACCTGGTAAACGGTAGACTGATAAATGGGCATTTCCATCACATAATCCGCCCCTGCTTTCTTAATCTCGCTTTCTGGTGTCTCTCCCTCATTCGAAAGGCAGACTAACACCAGGGTATCGGGCTCATAAATCTCCCGCACCTTTGCCATAAACTCCGCCGCCTGCCCATCTTCTAACTGCCAGTTGACAAAGCAGATGTCATAGCCGTCTCCGCTGCGGTATGCCCCGCGAAGCAGCTCTAACGCCTCCTTTCCGTCTTCCGCCACATCATAGCGAAGCCCTAACCTGGTAAGGATGGTGGTGTAATAATCACGGTAGATACTCTCGTCTCCCACGCTTAATACCCGCATGGATTTAAAATCACGGCATTTTCTCACCGGAATTTTCCCTTTTTTCATGGGAATGGTAACGGAAAGTACCGTTTTCTCCCGCACCTCTTTCTGCAGCGTTCCCTGCAGCATTTCCACCATACTTTTTAAAATCAGGTACTGTGTTTCATCCAGCAAAACTGCCGCCTCTGTCTCCGCCGAAAGCTTTAAAACTGCCTGCCGCTCCCCTAAAAGAGTCACATCACAGCAGGTTTTAACCTTTTCCTTCTTTTCTGCTGCCCCGCCTAAGGCAGACAGCAGTTTTCCCCACACCACCCGGACATACTCCATGTCTCCAAAGAGATATTCGTGGGCAATTTCTCCCTCTTCGAAAATGAGATTCCGCTCCGCTGCAAGCTGTTTTCCCATTTTCCGGACGGAAAAGACCTTTTCCCGACACCCGTCCTTTTCTCTTCGAAGCGCATACACCTCTGCGATATCACCCAGCAGCTCTTTCATCTGCTCGCCCTGTGCATAGAAGCATTCTAACAGTTCCTTGACTTTTCCCATATCCGGCTCCGCCTGCGCCGTCTTTGACAATACCATCATCTGTTCTAAACTTTCACAGACTTTTCCAAATATCGCCATGGTAAAATTATTCTTAATTCTGCCAAAGCTCCTTTCCTGCTCCATCTGCCTGTAAAGCAGTTCATGCTCTAAAATGTATTTCTGAGCAATGTTTTTGACACGTTTTTTGATAATTGCCGGGTTACAGGGCGAAAAGATAAAATCGTCCGCTCCTGATTCTAACATGACTCCTTCCGTGTTCTCATCAATCGCCGTTTTCACAATCACCGGAATCTGACTGTACTCCGGCTGTGAACGCATCCATTTTAAAACTCCCGCTCCATCTATCCCGGGCATACATAAATCCAATATTACAATATCAATTTTTTTATTTTGTAATTCGTGGATAGCCGCATTGCCATCCTCTGCCTCGGCAATTTCGTATTCGTCTTCGAAAATAGCCTGCAAAGATGCACGGTTCACCTCCACATCATCCGCAATCAACATAGTAAGCCGCCGTTTCATCCTATTGTCCCCCGTTTTGTATCCTAATCTTTTTTGTAAGGGTCATCTGCCCGTCTCAACGTCCTTCTCTTATTATACACGATAACTGCCCGTCATTCACATCAAGTTATATTTCTTTTTCGACAAAAGCTGACAATTCCCCGAAAAACAATAGCTGTTTCCGGGGAATTGATTTTTACCGTAACAATGTCACATTATAAAATTATGTCAAAACCAACTGAGCCAAAAGCTCATACATCTGGCGGATATCTAAAGGCTTGCTCAAATGGGCGTTCATTCCCGCCTCAAAGGATTTTTTGACATCCTCCTCAAAGACATTGGCGGTCATGGCAATGATAGGAACTGTTTTGCTGTCCCCGTGGGAAGATTCCCGTATCACCCCGGCAGCCGTCAGCCCATCCATCACCGGCATACGGATATCCATCAGTATGACATCGTAATACCCCGGTGCGTTTCCTAAATACATATCCACACATTCTTTGCCGTTTAACGCCACATCCACTTCAAAATTTTTATGCAGCAAAATATTTCTGGTAATTTCTATATTAATATCATTATCCTCCACCAGAAGAATACGCTTTCCTGTAAAATCATAGTCTTTCTTTTCGGATTTTTTCTGCCCCTCGCCGGAAACTTCCTTACCTTCCGGCACAGGTTTCTCCGGCTGCTCTGCTTTTTCAAGCTCCACCGTCACCACCATCGTGGTTCCACTGCCTTTGGTGCTGTAGACATCAATCTTACCGCCCATAAAATCCAGGATATT
>JAGAIK010000083.1 GCA_017626625.1 Roseburia sp. | reverse complement strand
CGACGTGACGGGACTGTCTTTTTTTAATCAGGAGAAAGGAAAATTTGAATTTAAGGAAGGTCCGGTGTTTACCAATCTTCTGCTAGCGGACGAGATTAACCGTGCCACTCCAAGAACCCAGTCCAGCCTGTTAGAGTGTATGGCGGAGGGGCAGGTGACGGTGGATGGAACCACCAGACGACTGGGAAATCCCTTTTTTGTGGTTGCCACCCAGAATCCGGTGGAGACATTAGGCTGCTTTCCGCTGCCGGAAGCCCAGATGGACCGTTTTTTAATGAAAATTACGATGGGGAACCTGACGGCAGAAGAGGAACGGGCGATGTTAGACCGTTATATCCATGCAGAGCCGTTACAGAATTTAGAGGCAGTTTGTACGTTAGATGAGATTGTGGAACTGCAAAAGAAGTGCCGCGAAGTGTATGTTCATGAGGACTTGCGGGATTATATCGTAAGCCTGGTGCAGGCAACAAGGGGAAATGCGGGGGCAGTGGCAGCGGGAGTCAGTCCCAGAGGAACCCTTGCATTGCTGCGGGCAGCCCAGGGATATGCCATGGTGCAGGGGCGTGATTTTGCAGTGCCGGAGGATATCAAGGAAGTGGCAGTTTCTGTGCTGGCACATCGTTTACTGACGGAATATGGCAATGAGCAGGAGAAAGTACAGACGGTAGAGCGGCTGCTTTTGAGCGTTCCGGTGCCTACCGAGAACTGGGAGCGACCATGATTAGCGTATTTTTGGCGGGGCTTCTGGCGGTTTTTCTGGGGTGGACATTTTATTACCGGAGACATTGGAGAGATGGTCTTAGTGCGGAGCTTTCTTTCGGGCAGGATTTTCTGTATGCAGGGGAGCAGACGTTTCTCACGGAAAAAATAGAAAATGTCAAAAGGATGCCCGTGCCGGTTTTAGAAGCGGCATTTCAGATAAAAAAAGAGATTCAGTTTTTGGATTTGGAAAATACCGCAGTCAGTGATTTTACTTATAAACGGGACGTGTTTTCCGTGCTGGGAAATCAGCGCATTACCCGAAAGCTTCCCATAGAATGTAAAAAAAGAGGATATTATCAGATAGAAAAAGTGGACTTTACCACCTATTCTTTGTTCCATACCTGGCTTTATACGACAGAACAGCCGGAAGAAAAGTCCCTTTATGTGTATGCAAAGCGGACGGATGTTTCAGAACTGGTGCTTAGCTGTGAAAAAATTCTGGGGGCAAGACAGTGTGCGAGGAGGCTGTATGAGGACCCCTTTGCGTTTCGGGGAATCCGGGAGTATACCATCACAGACCCCATGAAAACCGTAAACTGGAAAGCCAGTGCGAAAGCCGGGGAACTGATGGTGAATACCTTTGATTCCACCTTGACGGAGCGGGTCATGATTTATCTGAATGTGGCAGACGAGGGGATTATCAAACATGAAAATCTGATAGAAGAGGGAATTTCCGTTGCGGCATCTTTAGCGCAGAAACTGATAGGAAAGGGAATGGAAGTGGGAATTGCGCTGAATGCAGCAGGGGAGAAATTCTGTATTTCCCCGGCGGGAGGCAGAGGACACCTGACTTCTATCGAGCGTATGTTAGCGGAGTTCGGGGCAAAGGATAGGGTTGTCCCTTTTTCTGATATTTTAGCGGAAAAGCAGGAAGATATCATGTCTGTGTTTATTTCCAGAAATACGGACGGGGCAGGCAGGGCAATCGCAGAATTTGTCGGAAAAGAGCAGGAAGGAATCTGGGTGGTGCCTGTGACGGCGGCGGAGCTTGCGGAAAGAGACGGTGGAAATATTCCGGGGCAGCCGGATTTGCAGCAGTTGATGTCTGGAAACCGTTTGAAAATTCTGGTGAGAAAGGTGGCTGGGGCATGAGAAGGTACATAAAAGCAAGCGCAAAATATGTTCATACCATATTGCTGCTGGCAATCATTACTCCTACAATTTATGCCCTGGCAGTTGAGGCAGAAGATTATAACGAAAGAATGCTGTATCTTTTGGGGCTCCTTGCGGCAATTCCGGTGCTGATTACCGGAATTACGATAAAAAAATGCAAAAGTCTGTTTTTCTATCTTCTGGTCAGTATCGTATCGGCAGCCGGAACCATAGAGCTGGCAGTCTGGTGCGGTAAAGCGGTACTTGGAAATTTGGTGTGGGGATATGTGTTTTTTCTGGCGGCAGAGATTTTCTGGGTGATATTGGAGAATTTTTTAGAGCGAGTCAGCATAGATAAAGATGCCAAAGAGGGAGATACCTATGCTCCGGACTGGAAACCCCGGCAGGGGGTGTTTGAAAAACCCCGGTACGGCGTCCTGGCTCTTTTTGTGGTGTCTTATCTGGTGGGGCTTGGTTTTTCGAATTCGGCGCTCTGCAATCAGGCGCTGGGAAGTGCAGTACTGTACCTGTTTCTTACGGCGGTTTATTCCTATGTGGAGCGCACGGAGGAATATTTAGAACTGCATAAACGGGTGTGTAATCTTCCGTCAAAACGAATTTACGGAATTGGCGGCGGAATGCTGGCGGCGGCGCTGGCAGTCATTGCGCTGTTTGTGCTGGGAGCGGCATTTACCGGGAAATACAGACAGTATACAGATTTGCGGGACTTAGAACTCCTGTCAGAAATAAGTGTGGAACAGTTTTTGCCTGAGGAAACGGTGCAGACCGGGGCCGGAGGAGATATGATGGAAATGCTTCAGGAGGAGGCACAGGAAGCAGAACCGCTGCCCTATTGGGTGGAGATGATTTTCCGTGTTTTGACGGGAGTTATTTTGTTGGGATTTTTGGCGGGTGTCTTGCAGGCTATCCGCATGATTTTTAAGCAATTCCGGGAGAATTATGAGGAAAACGGAGATATTGTGGAGGAACTGAAAGAGAATGAGGAAAAAGCAGAGCGGCTGGTAAAAAAGAAGAGAGAACTGCGTTTCCGCTCACAGAGGGAGCAGGTGAGATACCAGTACCGTCGTTTTATCCGAAAGCACCGGAAGGAAAAACCGGGGGCATATGAGACGCCGTATGAGATAGAGACGCTGGCAGAGGTGGCGGAGAGTGAAGAGGGAAAGATAATGCACCGGATGTATGAGGAGGCGAGGTATGGGCGGGAGAGCTGAAATGAGGTACTGTTGTTAAGGCAGAATTTTGCAGAAATGAAAAATATAATTGAGGTTTTGAGAACGGAATGAGAATAGAACAGGAAAATTTGGTGATAAGAAGTGCGGCGTTAGAGGATGCTGTAAATTTGAATACGTGGTGGAATGATGGAAAAGTAATGGAACATGCGGGAT
>JAGAIK010000082.1 GCA_017626625.1 Roseburia sp. | reverse complement strand
GTTTGTATAATAAATACCTTTGCTGTTCTTTGCGTCTTTTCCCCGCTCCGTGTTCCGGTATTCGTTCGTTTCCGCAGATGCCGCCTTCTGTTCCGGCTTTTTTTCTGTATTCTTCCCTGCCTTTTTATAATTCTTTGCTGCAATCGCCGCAGCTCCTGCGCCTGCCGCTGCAACTGCCGCCACACCGATTCCGATACTTTTTTTACTTGCCATATGAATTGACCGCCTTTCTTCCTTTTGAGAATTAGAATGTCCATAGGAACATTTTTGCCCCCGGACCTCTGAGTGAATCGCTTATTTTTTATGTTCCTATCTTATACTTGCCAAATGCCAATTTCCACTTACAAAATAAGCGGAATGACAAAAAACTTATCACTCCGCTTATTTTGATAAAATTAATTTTTCTTCTCCTGTTCAAAATTGTGAATGGAATTGGCAAAGGTGCCGTGAAGGGTAATACTCATCTTTTCTACGATTTTCTTATAATCCGCTTTCATTCCATGGTCAATCCAGTCCAACATCACTCCGACAAAGCCATATTTGTAAAAGTCTGCGATAAACGCCTTATCCTCCTCAGGCAAATTAATCCCGCTGCATTTTTCCTCCACCACTCCGGCAATCAGTTCGTAGGTGAGCTTGTTCAGATAACTCTCCATTTTTTTCCGGCTGACCGTATTGGATACATTGAGGATAAAGGGCTTATTTTCCAAAACCGCCTCAAAAATCTGCTCAAGTCCCTCCTGCCAGGTGTCATAGGTTTTCTTATCCTGCAACGCCTGTTTGCCGTCCTCCACACATACCCACTCCACCAAATCGTAGATATCCTTGAAATGGTAGTAAAAGGACATCCGGCTGATGCCGCAGTCCGAGGTTAAATCGTTAATCGTAATCTTGTCGATTGGCTTTTTTAGCAGCATTTTTTTCAGTGAAGCCTCTAATGCCAGTTTCGTTGTGTTAGACATGTGATTCCCCCTCCCCAAAACCATGCTATTTTTCATTCTCCTTCTTACTGTCCTTAACTTTTCATTGGTTCCTATCTCCTTTTTTCTTGAACATACGTTCTTTGTGAGTTATAATGTCATTATATAATCCAAAGGAAAGCGGATGCGATTTTCCGACGTTAGATGCCCTCTAGTACATAAAGGAGGGTGATGCCCTATGAACACAATGGAAGTTTTGACTTTATTGCTAGTAATTTTTGCGGCTCTGTCTTTTTTAGATAATCATTATAACAAAAAGAAATAGCATCCCACGCCCTAAGTGAAGATGCTAACTCTTTTTTACTAAAACAATTTTACTGAGGGCAAATCGGATATCACATCCGATGTACCTTTCTAAGTAGATTATATACCAGACCGCTTGTAAACGCAAGCGGTCTTTTCATGGTTTGTGTCAACGCTTTATTAGCAACTGTTTGTGTCAATACTTTACTGGCGGTTACTATTTCCGCCCTACAGTCGTTACAGTAACCTTAAAACCGGAAACCTGCCTACAAATTGGAATACCCCATCAGGCTTTCGTCTACCTCTCTTGCAACTTCCCGTCCCTCACGGATTGCCCACACCACTAAGGACTGTCCTCTGTGAACGTCTCCCGCCGCAAACACGTTTTTCACGTTGGTGGCATAAGCGTTCTCTGCAGGTGCCACATTGGTTCTGGCATTTAATTCCACGCCAAAAGCATCTG
>JAGAIK010000081.1 GCA_017626625.1 Roseburia sp. | reverse complement strand
TTTGGTAACCACTTTATTATTGTACATTGGGTCAGCTAATACGTCTCTTTTCTGAGTATGTCCTTTACGTGGCACGGTTCTTCCCTCCTTAATCATAATTTACTATACAGAACGTTGTCTGCATTTACTGATTGACTCAGTGAACTTCATTTCGATTAATTCAACGGTACTCACATAGTGTTCGTGCGGAAATCTATCAATCCTGTGATAACAATCCCAACACTAAACCTTTAGTTCATGCTGTGCATGATGTGATACTATTGGTTCTTTAATCATTAAGCAATCTTTGTCAGATTACTTTGCAGCCTTTGGTCTCTTAGCGCCGTATTTAGAACGAGCCTGTTTTCTGTTAGCGACTCCGGCTGTATCAAGTGTACCACGGATGATGTGATATCTTGTACCTGGTAAGTCCTTAACACGACCACCACGGATAAGAACAACGCTATGCTCCAGTAAGTTATGTCCCTCACCTGGGATATAGCTTGTTACTTCGATTCCGTTAGAAAGACGAACTCTGGCAATCTTTCTAAGAGCTGAGTTAGGTTTTTTAGGAGTTGCTGTTTTAACAGCGGTACATACACCTCTCTTCTGCGGTGAAGAAGTATTGGTAGGTCTCTTCTGCAGGGAGTTGTAACCCTTCTGAAGTGCAGGTGCTGTAGACTTCTTAACAGATGTCTGACGTCCTTTTCTTACTAACTGGTTAAATGTTGGCATTATTTTCACCTCCTGTTTGAATAAATGAATAAAAATCGGGCGCACATTCGTATGCACGCTAAATTATTATATAAGCAGGAAAGTAAGATGTCAAGCACTTTTTTCGCTGAAGTGCTGAGAAAATAAGGGGTGTTCGCATTTTGAGGGGACGTCGACAAAATCCATGTAAAATATGTCCCCCATAAAACATTTTTCCACGTAAAATTCTTTTTCTGCCTAGTATTAACAAGTTTTAAGCCAGTTATTCTCTTTTTTGTAATTTAATTCCATTTAAACTTTTGTCACAAAGAACGAAAACAAATTATCATCTCTTGCTATGAACTTTGCAAACTTTCTGTTGTCCTAATCAAAAGGCAGGAACCATCTAATGATTCCTGCCTGAAATACTGCACCGACTATAAAATTTATTTCACCTTACTGCTCTTAAGAGTCTTGCTCCATGCACCGTACACTGTAACATTCTTTCCGTTCACTTTTGTTACTTTAAAGGAACGGACACGCACATAGTAATCCTTTCCTGATTTCAGCTTGCTGATTTTTTTAGAAGAAGCGGCTTTCTTTGTGACAGTAACCGTGTTCATATTCTTTTTAAATTTCTTGTCCGCAGCATACTGTACTTCGTAGCCGGTTGCTCTGGAATCCTTTTTCCATTTCACCGTCAGTGCTTTCTTTGATACGGAAGAAATAGATGCCGTCTGCTTGACCGGCTTGACATTTACAGTTACCTCTGCTGTGGTTTTGGCATAACCTGTGGTGGCTGCCGCTGTCACCGTAATAATCGTCCGTCCGGTTCCCTTAATTGTTACTCTTCCGGTCTTGGAATTTACTGTCGCCACGCTCTTGTTTGAACTCTTAAAGCTGAGTTTACCGGCTCCTGTCTGATTGGAAGCTGCGATTGTAAATGCCTTGTCTCCGTAGGTCTTTGTGTAGGTCCGTTTTACAGAGAGGGACTGTGTCCGCTTCTTGATGCTGAAAGTCTTCGTCACCGTGCCTGTGTAGTGTACCTCATCTCCGGTAATCGTCACGGAAGCAGTTCCTACCGACACATTGTTCTGGTAGCTTACGGTATAGTCTGTACCATTCATCAGTGTCTTACCGTCCAGAACGACAGTAACCTCCGGTGTTTTCTCGTAGCCGTCATAAACGCAGCTGGTTTCCGACAGGGTAATGGCAGCATTTGTGATGTCTCCCTTTGTAATCTCGAAAGTGCGCTCTACACTGTCTATATAACGTCCAAGTCCCTCTACGGAGACTGTCGCTGTTCCGGGCTCTATATTATTCGTAGTAACAAGCTGATAATCCTGATTCAATACCAGGGTGGCACCGTTATATGACACAGTGACTGCCGGACAGATTTCGTCTCCGGTATAGGTAAAGCCGGCTCCGGAAAGTGTCACAGTCGTATCGCTCATCCGAATGAGCGGAACATGCTTGGGATATCCGTCCGAACCCTGTACCCAGGAAAGCCAGTCTGGATGGCTGTTGCCCAGATTGCTATTCAGCAATGCGGTAAACTGTGCGCCCTGCATTTCCGCATATGTATACACCTTATTGGCTTTATTTACTCCACTTATCGAGCCAAAATCATATGATGCCGAGTCCTCTGCGTAATAATTGTTAGCAGCAGTACCACTTACACTCCCTGCGATTCCTCCCGTCACCATTTTCCGTTCCGCACTGTTGGTAGCACTGACCGTTCCCACATTATAGCAGTTCTGTATCATACTACCCACACTCCCTGCGATTCCTCCCGTATATAGCACACAACTCATATAATCACCAGAAATAGAAATATTACCACTAACCATTCCAGTAGAAAAAGAATTATATATAGAGGATACACTGCCTGCTACTCCTCCTACAGAAGCTCCAAAATACATCTCGCCATTTCCCTCAACTGCTCCGCTGGAGGAACAGTTGAGGACCGTCTCTGCCATTCCTGCAACCCCGCCTATATACGCACGTGCTTGCCCCGACGAATACTGACTACCATAGGGAGACATTGTCACTGCTGTGTTTACATTATGACAGTTTTTCACCTCGCTGCACTTAGCAGCGATTGCGCCTCCATAGTGCCCCGCTGTCTCAAAGTGAGAATCTTTCACCGTCAGTTTCTGAATTGTTGCGCCACTTGCATCCCCAAACACGCCTGCGTCTGTTCTTGTTGCAAGCGTAACATCAATCCCGCTGATGGTATAACCACAGCCATCAAAGGTTCCCTTAAAACCGCTGATAGGTGTAAAATTATTAATAGTTCCATCGAAAGTGATATCTGCAGCCAGCTTGACAACCTTATAATTCCCTGCATTGTGTGCAAAATTTTTAAATTCCGCCAGACTGGTGATTACAAGGTCAGCCGCTGCTGCCTTATCATCTGTTTCAACCTCCAGCACCGCATCTGCATTTTCTAAAACCTCTGCCGTGCTCACAACCGTTTCCGTTTCCTCTTTTGTCTCCTGCGCACTGACCGGCGTCGCAATCATAGCCGTTGCCAACACCAAACTCATTGCTACGGACACTGCACG
>JAGAIK010000080.1 GCA_017626625.1 Roseburia sp. | reverse complement strand
TGCCACCTGTCTCGCAATCGCTGCATATTTTTTTCTGTCAAACACCTGTAAACCCATTTATGAATACTCCTTTCTTCCCGCTACCCAAGCTCTACGGTAATCCCTGCCGTATCGCCTTTTCGCTTTTCTATTACTTCCCGCTTTATCAACACTCTCGTCTTGCTCTGGGATACTTCCGTCTCCTGTTCACAGCTCACATGTAAAATTTCATAACTGCCGTAAGATTTTCTGTCCGGATTATGATATTGAATCACAAAGGTTTTTCCTGCAAAATTTACCTGAAGTTCCGCCACGCCGTTCTCGTCAAACTGTTCTCCCTGCAGTTTCGGCTCTATCACCAAATCTCCCGCTTCCCCGCGGACGCCGAAAACTTCCGTAATCATGGTGAGCATATACCAGCTTGCCGCTCCGGTAAGGTAATGGTACATTCCCCTTCCCTCGGCATTAAAATATTCCGGGATTCCCGGATAAATTCTGCTGACCTCAAAATTCAGCGCCGTGTCTGCCAGAGTCTGCAGCGCCCGGTAACCGTCCTCCACGAAACCGTTCTGATAAAGCGCATTGGCAAACATGACCGTCATATGGGAAAATACAGCTCCGTTTTCCTTCTCACCGTAGGCAAATCCGAACATTCTCCCCAAATCATATTTTTCTTCCCGGAAATTCGTATTGAGACGATAGCCTCCGGTTTCTCTGTCGTACAAATGGCGGTAAGCGCTGTCGCAGATTGCTTTTATCTGATTCTTTTCTGCTGTTCTGCTCATAATGGCAAACACCTGCCCAGTCAGCATCATGCGGACGCCGTCCTCGTAGATTCCCTCCACGGCATTTCCATGGTTATCGTAATAACTGTTAAACCATCCGCCGCCGTTTTCTTCTGAAATCCACTCCGTCTTTCGAATATGCTCCATCATCCAGTCTGCTTTTTCTTCCAGATTTTTTGCAGCATACTCGATATCCATCTGTATTTTTGCCCCGCTGACCCGGTGCCTGCACTGTAAGAGATATTTCTTTAAAATGGAATGCTTTTTATCAATACTTTTAATGCTATAGCTGTCATCACAAAACAGCATTGCCATCTCTTCCATCAGCTCTATTTTCTGCTGTCCGTACCGCCTTTTTAAAATGCGCATATACCGTGCAATCTGTTTTAAATTTCCTGCATAGGCACAGGTAAATGCCACACTCTCTCCACGCTGCTCTGCCATATCCAGGGCATCGTTCCAGTCCGCTCCCCGCAGGCGGATATGTCCATGCTCTCCCACATCATAAAAGGCACACAAATTCTGCAACAGGATATGCTCAAGAACCGTTCCCATGTAAACCTCACCGGCTGCATTTTTCTGCATTTTTCCATAACCGTCATCCCAGTCCCTGTCCACTGCCGTCCCTCTCTCCACCTGCCTGTCTTTAAAATAAGGCACCGGCTGATTCAAAAGCTCCAGGTCTCCGGTCTGGTCCAGATAGAGCTTTGTGGTAATAAACGGCCAGACACCATGGTCCATCCAGACTCTTGTGATATTGTTCCTGTCTGCAACAAATTCTCCCGGTTTCTCCCCGATAATCGTGGCGTTTGTTCCGTCCACCCGGACGCCGCCGTAATTATCCAAAATCATCTGCCGAACCCCCGACGGATTCATAATTAACAGTGCCAGACAATCCTGCCACAAGTCTCTCCATCCTCTTCCGCCCTTCCCGTAATCGTGATGAGGCAGAAAAGAGCAGCCGTAAATTCTCCGCAACATAGGCTGGAAGCTTACCCACTGCATAAAGTTATCAAATTCCTTATTTCCCGTATAGTAGCGGACATTCACCTGCTCTTTCCAGTAATTTTCTGTCTGCTTAAATGCCTGCTCGACTTTTTCTTCCGTATCAAATGCCCGAAGGATGTCCGGTATCTCCTGTTCCTGCTCCGTTGCTCCTAACAATATGGTATAAGAAATGCTTTCTCCCGGTTTTAAGACAGTCTCCCGAAAACGGATGCCTCCCATCGCCTCTTTTCCCTCTGCACTTGTACCGGATTTTACTCCTTCTCTTTCTTCATATACGGCTCTCGGTTTTGTGTAACTTCCGCCTTCTCCGATAAAGCTCTCCACGGTGGGATAAAAGCTTTCCGGCTTCTCCCCCTTTCCGCTGATACCGCACACAAAATAGGTCAAATGGTTCCTCTGGTGTCCCCGCTCATCAAAAGAAAGCGTGGGCTTTACCTGTACCCCATAATCCGTTGTCCTTATCCTGTGCAGCAGGGAGGACACATGCCTGTGGTCCCTGATATTATCCGCACTCCGTCCGTAAATGGGAATTGCCGCCACCGGAGTGATTTTCTGTTCCTCCTTTCCGGTATTGCTGATTTGAACCTGCATCATTTCCACATTATAATCTAACGGAACAAAAGACAGTACCTTTGCACCTAACTGATAGTTTTCTGTCTTTCTTTCTATTTTCTGCCACATAAAGCCCGCCGTCAACTCACTTTTTTCCTGTTCAGGTGTAAATTTTTTAGTTTCTGCCTCTGCGGACTGTCCCACTGCCGACCAGCAGCCTTTTCCTTTTATCTGACACCAGAAGTTTATTCCGCTGCGGTTGTTATGTAAATTTTCCGAGCTGACAGGTTCCATCAGAAATGCGTTCTGATTCAGCTTGCTGTCGCCTCCCAGATTAGGGGTCAGGGAGCTGTTGATACCCTT
>JAGAIK010000079.1 GCA_017626625.1 Roseburia sp. | reverse complement strand
ACATAAGAATGTTATTACGTCAACTGATATTTTTCATTTTACGGAAATTTTTTTACATAAAAAATCACTCATAAGCTCCCAGTTTCTTCCCGTAAATTTTAAAGCAAATCAGGAAAAAGATAATCCCGTAAACCGTGGTAATGGGTGTCGCCAGTCCCACATAAGCCAGAGAAGTCTCCGGCAGCCCCGCCATCAGAATCGACACCGGAATACGGATACAAAACGCCGAGGAGATTCCCTGTATCATCACCGGAATGCTCTTTCCGTTTCCGTTAAAGTATCCAATACTACTGAACAAAATGCAGGTCAGAATACATTCCGGGGAAAAACCCTTCAAATAGGCTGCGCTCTCTGCAATAACTGCGGGGTCGTTTGTAAATACCGATGACAGCAGACTTCCCCCAAAGAAACCTAACAGGAAAATAAAGATTCCCACGGTACAGCCGGTGAGCATCGCCGTAATAAAGCCCCGTTTTGCCCGTTCCGGTTTTCCTGCGCCGATATTCTGCGCCACAAAGGCGGATACACTCTGCATAACGGAGGAAGGCACCAGCATAATAAAGGCAACTATCTTCTGTGCCACGCCGTAACCCGCAGAAGGCGTCAGTCCCATCTGGTTGATGATGGAGTTAATGACCAGAAAAGAAATCTGCACCATGGTCTCCTGCACCGCAATGGGCACTCCCACGGACAAAATCTTCTTTAATTCACCGGAAAAAATCCTGCACTGATTTCTGGAAAAAGAAATTCCCAGCTTCTGCCTCCGCAGCACCAGCGCAGATATCACCACGGAAACTGCCTGTGCGGCGATGGTGGCAATGGCGGCGCCTGCCACATCCATTCCCAGACCGCCCACTAACAGCAGGTCCCCGACAATATTTACCACACATGCCACACCCACAAACAAAAACGGCAGATTGGCATTCCCTACGCCCCGGAGCACACCGCTGATGACATTATAGGCAATGATGACGAGAATACCGCCGGAACAGATACGGATATAGAGCACCGCCTTATCATACGCCTCAGCGGGCACCTGTAGCAAATGCGCAATATTTCCCGCAAATACCTCCAACAGTACCGTAAGCACAATTCCAATGACGGCAAACAGGAGAATGGTGGTTCCCACGGCATCTCCCGCCTCTTTGGGTTTTCGTTCTCCGATGTGCTGACCGATAATCACGGTGGAGCCCATGGCAAGGCTGGTGATGATAAAAGTCACCATCTGCATAAAGGCGCTTCCCGTTCCCACGGCGGAGATGCTAGAAGCATCCCCAAACTGCCCCACCACCAGCAAATCCACTGCTCCGTATGCCGCCTGCAGCACCAGCGCACCTAACACCGGCAGTGCAAAACGGACTAAAGAAATAAAAACGGAACCTTCCGTAAAAGAAATCTCTTTTTTCCTCTCCTGTGACATAATTTTCCTCTCTTTCCTGTTTTTTCGGCAGTTGTCTGCCTCATCCTTTGCGCATTTTCTCGTATCCCTGCGCCGATACGGTTTTCCCGGCAGGAAGCTGCCTTCATTGTTATTCCGGGTAACGAATGGGACCGTCGTATACGAAATCAATGCCTTCTGTTTCTGTCCTTGCTTCGAAAACCTCTAACAGCTTCCGTAAATCCTCTAACTCTTTCTGATAGGTTTCCAGGGTAATCTCATATTCGGGATTCCCGATTTCCGCCGCCATCCGCTCCGTCACCGTCGTTCCTCCATGCGCCACGTCCTGATACAGATACAGATTCGTGATGATTTCCGGATTATTAAAATCCGTGGTGTAAAAGCGGACATTTTCATAGGGAAGCAGCCGCTCCATGGCACGCTCTAAGGTATAGAGATAAGATT
>JAGAIK010000078.1 GCA_017626625.1 Roseburia sp. | reverse complement strand
GGGAATATGCCGGAAATTCCTGTTTGTTTTACGGAGTGGGCTGTTCGGAAAAGGCATATTCCCACAGATAATCTATCATGCGCTCCGTCTCATTATTTCCAAGGGCAACAATAGCATCTACCCTCTCCGGCATAACAGACTGCTGCTTTTCCTTCCTCTCTGACAGTTCTTCATTGTCCATATTCCACGCAACCTCTGCCGAAGTGGACTCTAATCCCTCCAAAAGTCCCTGAAGCCTCTGCTGCAGGGAAAGCTGGTTTTGATTGCCCGACAGAATCCCGATTTTTTTCCCTTCCATGGATTCCCCCAGCTCCTGCTTCACCGACTCGCTCAGCGCCAGTCCCAGCGCCCTGTTATCCGGTCCCACATAGGTGAAAATTCCCTCCGTTTTAATATCTGTTTCCAACAGGACAATGGCGGTTTTTCCTTCTAACTCCGTCCATTCCTTTGAATCCACCTCGCTGGAAACCATCTGGAGAATCACACCCTCTGCCCCGTTTTCCAGTTCCCGCTCCGCTAACGCTAACTCCTCCTCCGGGCTGCTTAGCTCCCCCGTGGAAACATAGTTTAAGTCCAGGTTATAATCCTTCGCCGCCTGCTCTAACCCCTGCCGCAGGGAAATCCAGCGGTCACTGTTGCTGTCATTTACAATGACGGAAACGGAGTGGGATTTTTCATTTCTCCCTGCATGAAACATACTGTAGGACGCCCACACAACGATTGCGGCAAGGGCAAGAATCAACATGCCAAAATACATTCTATTTTTCGTCATCCTTCCGCTCTCCTTTCAGTTGCTTCAGCCTTCCGCCCTCTAAAAGTTCCGCCGTCTCCTGTGAATACTCCATATAGGGAAGATGAATCCTCACCGTTGTCCCCTCGTCCGGCTGACTTTCAATCTCTAATCCGTAGGACTTGCCGAAACGGAGCTGAATACGGTTATGGACATTGATAATTCCTACGCCGGAGCCCTTTTTCCGCACCCGGTTGTTCTCTGTCAGAAGGGCGTCCACCGTCTCCTTTGGCATACCGATGCCGTTGTCCCGCACCTCGAGATAAACCTCGTCCCCGCTGCGGTAGCCCACAACCTCGATTTCTCCCTCTCCGTCCATGCACTCCACACCATAATAAATGGCATTTTCCAGCAGGGGCTGTACCACCAGTTTTACCGTACAGCAGTTTAAAATCTCTTCCTCTATCCGAAAATCAATCTGAAAAATATTTTTGTAGCGGACCTTCTGGATATTCATATAGTTTTTCGCATGTCTGATTTCGTCTTCCATGCTGATAATCGTCTTTCCCCTGCTTAAGGATATCCGAAACAGGCTGGCAAGCTGTGTCACCATAAACACTGCCTCATCGTAGCGCTCCCCCTCAATCATCCACACAATGGAATCTAAGGTATTATACAAAAAGTGAGGGTTAATCTGGGACTGTAAAGCGTCTAATTCGCTCTTTCTCTTTTCCTCCTGCTCCACTAAGATATCGTGCATAAGCTGCTGCACCTGCTCCACCGTGGAACGGAGAGTCTTCCCTAAATGCTCCACCTCTAAGGAACCGCCCACATAGATATGGGGATTCATGTTCCCCGCCTCCCACTCTCTGGCAGACTCATTTAACTTCTGCAGCGGCTTTGTAATCCGGGCAGACACCAGTTGATTGAGCACTATAATCATCAGCATTGCCAGAGAGACAAATAAAATTGCAAACTGTCTGGTTCCGGATAAGCCCATATGAAAAGAATCCATAGGCACCACACTGACAATCTTCCATCCGGTATAGCTGACGGTCTTAACGGTAATCAGCCGCTTTTTCCCCTGAAATTCCTCCTTTCTGCTGCCATCCTCATACCCCGCCGCCGCAAGATTATTTTCCTCATACAGGTTGGTGTAAATCAGCTTTTGTTTCGGATGATAGATAATCTCCCCGTTGCTGTCCATCAGATAAACATATTCAGAGGAATTATCCGTATTCGCCTTATTAAAAAGCTGCTCAATGCTGCTGTAATTCATATCTACTAACAGCACTCCCAAGGTGGAATTGCCCCGGTTGGTCAGCTCCACCGCCTGGCTTAAGGAGACCACCCAGTAATAACGGTAACTGGTATTGTCAAACAGGTTCTGCACATGGGGCGTGGAAAAATGAAGATTCTCCATCTGCCCCACCGCCTCGGTAAACCATTCCTGATTCACAATGTCTAAATTTTCCTTCTCCGTTGCCACCGGAGCAGCCGCCACTAACTCCCCGCTGTTGGTGTAACAGGCAATGCTGATAAGGTTGTCCTTATTCGCCTCGTACAGCAGGTTCATCTCCTCCTCTAAGGTTTCCGTCGCCAAATCCTTATTCTTAATGACGCTGTAATACATGGCATCGGAAATACGCCGCATATTCCTCAGATATGTCTCTAAGTTGATGGCGGTCTGGTTCAAAAGCTGTTCAGAGCTCTCAATGGTCATATCCTCCATCCGGTTTACAAAACGGTTATAGAGGGACACGCCTATAATTCCCATGCCAAGCACTGCCACCACCGTAAAGGAAATGGAAATGGTCATCTGAATGGATTGGGGTCTGATATACTTTGTGATATATGCAATTAACTTTTCCTGATATTCTTTTATCCTTTTCAACTCTGCTCCATTTTGCCCGCTTTATATTTTGAAGGCGGCATTCCAAACTGTTTTTTAAAGACATAACTGAAGTAATTCGGGTCAGAATACCCCACTTTTTCCGCAATGATATAAGTTTTTTCATTCTGGTTCAAAAGAAGATCAAGCGCCTCCTCCATCCGGTAATCCGTCAGATAATTGATGAAGGTTTTTCCTGTTTCCTTCTTAAACACCGTGGAAAAATAGGCGGCGCTGACGTTCAAAACGCCGCAGACCGTCTCAATGCTCAAATCCTGGTCTGCATAGTGCTCCTTTACATATTCCATCGCCTTTGTCACAAAGGATTTAGTGGTGTCCTGCCTTTCATGCAGCACCATCTTCTGCATCTGCAGGCACTTATCCTTAAGCCACTCCCCCAATGCCTCCGGAGATTCTATCTGCGTTGCCTGGATATAAACATCGCTGTTTTCCCCGAAAATCTCATCGAAGTTCATCTCATGGTCCGCGCCGAACCGGAACAGCTCCGCAATCAACTCCATAATCAGAATCTTGTACTTCTGCAGGGACATTCTGCTGCCGGAAAGCTTTTCTGCAAATTCCCCCACCGCCTCCTGCAGGGGCTGCGCCTCCCCTACCTTTATCTTCTTTATGATTTTCCTGATATACGGCTCTTCCCAGGGCATATCCGCATTTTCCTGAGGGTCTGTCTCCGCAATGCTGATGGCTCTCGTATTTCCGTAGAGCACACGGTAGGAAACGGCATTTTTTGCACCCTGATAAGAGACGAAAAGCTGTCCCGGCTCCCTGCACACATGGCCCACACCCGCCGTCACCCGCGCCTTACACACCCGCTTTGCCATCTTACAGATTTTATCCATGGTATCTGTAAAATGAGGGACCGCCTCTTCCTCCGGCAACTGCGTAATGACAACGCTCTCCCCTAAATAGGTCACTACCCTGCTGTCCCATTTTCCCGATAGCTGCTCCTGAACTAACCTTTTTACGGAAACTGCAAGAAGGAAGGGGTCAAGCGCCTCCTCCCCGGTGTCCTCCGGCGTACTGATGTGCACCACTGTAACCACATAAAAAGGTCCCCTCAGCTCTATCTGATAACCTCTGGCATACTTCTCAATCTCTTTTTCCGGAATCCTCCCCTCCAACAAAGACGCATAAAAATTCTCCTGCAGCACAGGAAGGCTTTCGAGATAATATTTCCGAAGCTTCTCAATGTTCCGCTTCTCATCTAACTCTCTGTCGAGATTTTCCTTCACCCTTGTAAATACTTCCCGCAGTTCATTGGCATTGATGGGTTTTAAAATATATTCCTCCGCCTGAATTTTAATTGCTTCTTTTGCATATTCAAATTCATCAAATCCTGAGAAAATAATGACCTTCATCTTCTGATAAAGCTCTTTTAATTTGCGGCAGAGGGTCAGCCCGTCCATATAGGGCATCTTGATATCTGTCATCACCACATCCACCTGCAGCTCCTCCGCCATCTCTAAGGCTTCCACTCCGTTTCTGGCGTAACCCGCAATGCGAAATCCCATATTTTCCCAGTCCAGTTTTTTTATAATTACCTGGATGACCTCTTCCTCGTCATCCACCAGCAATACAGAATATTGGCTCATATTTGTCCTCCCTCTCCTATCCGTTGGTCTCTGCCCGCTCCCATGTGCTGTATGGCAGTGCTGCGCCGGGCTATCCTATGCGCCGTATTTTTGATTCATCCGTTTCCAGAGAAAACCCATAATAAAAATACACACGATAATTTCCGCCACCGCCGCATACACATTTACAAAAATTAAAATCCCCATGAGAAGAGTCGCCGCCGCAAAAAACAAAAGCAGTTTTCCCGCTCCCATGGCATAGCCCTTTTCGTCCCGAACCGGAGCCTTGTCTTTTCCGCGGATGGCACTCACATCCTGCAACACCAAAAGCCTTACCCCATAATAAATGCAAACCACAAAAATCAACAGCGGAATCCCCGCCTGCTCTAAAAACATCTCTACTGTCATTTGAAACCTCCCGGCGCAAAAGCGCCTCCGCTTTTGGAATGTCCAAATAGCGGCTGAACCGTCAGCCGCTATTCATTATAATATATGCTTTATTTCTTTGCTATATATTTTCTGATATCCAGTGAAATTGCAACAAAGATGACAATACCGATTGCTATGTACTGTGCGTTTGCGTCCACGCCTAAGTACTGTAATGCTACCTTCAGCAGCTCAAATACCGCCACACCGATGATGGCCGAAGATACTTTACCACGACCTCCGGTTACGGATACACCGCCGATGGTACATGCTGCGATTGCCTCCATCTCATAGCCGTATCCGGTCTGGATAGAAGCGCCGCCTGCCTTTGCCCCTAACATGAAGCCCGCTAAGCCATACATTGCCGCCGCTTTCATGTAAATTAAAATCAGAGTTTTCTTTACCGGAACGCCGGCAACCTCAGCCGCCTGCGGATTACCGCCGATGGCATACATATATTTTCCGTGACGGGTCATATTAAAAATGAACCATGTAATTGCCGCTACGATAATCGCAATCCAGATTAAGTAATTGATGCCAAGGAATTTGCCGTTTGCCACGTTGGTATACTCTTTTACATATCCACCTAAAGGTGTTGCACCTGTGACGATAAGTCCGATACCATACACAATCTCCATCATCGCCAGTGTTGCAATGAAGGGCGGTACGTTTAAATAGGCAATGAAAAATCCGGTAACGCTGCCGAATGCCGCGCAGATTACCATAACGATAACAGCTACCACAAATACATTTAAGGGCTCCATATCCGGGAAAAATTTTCCGGAATAGTCCATACGCTGTAACAGCATACCGGAGATACAGGCACCGAGACCAATCATACGTCCTGCGGAAAGGTCACAGCCTGCGGTGATAACACAGCCTGCAATACCGAGGGCGATGACGAGCCGCGAGCTCATATTCATCAGAATATTCATCAGGTTATTTCCGGTAAAGAAGTTATCCGAAGTGATTCCGGTGTAGATTACCAGAATGAACATGACAATGATAACTCCGTTATTGATTAAGAAATCTTTTACTTTTTGTTGGTTTGTCTTTCCCATTCTCTCTTCCTCCTCGTCTCATCAGAACCGTGTCGCATAGCTCATAACTTTTGCCTGGGTCATCTCTTCCGGCTGGTCAATCTCTCCGGTGAGCTTGCCGTTACACATAACGCAGACTCTGTCTGCCATGCCGAGAAGCTCCGACATTTCTGATGAAATCATAATAATTGCCTTCCCCTGCTTTGCCAAGTCATTCATAATCTCATAAATCTCATGTTTTGCCCCTACGTCAATACCACGGGTAGGTTCATCCATAATCAGCACATCCGGGTCATTTGCCAGCCATCTCGAAACGATAACCTTCTGCTGGTTGCCTCCGGAAAGGTTTGCAATATGCTCCTTCATGCTGGGCGTCTTGATGGAAAGCTTTTTGATATTTTCATCCACTACCCGGTTAATATTCTTGTGGTCTAACACAAATCCTGCCTTTAAGTACTTGTTGTATACCGATACCCCTACATTATCTTTGATGGAGAGGCAGCCGAAAATACCGTTGCCCCGTCTGTCCTCGGTAATCAGCCCGATTCCGGCATTCATAGCGTCAATGGGACGTTTGATTTTTACCTTTTTCCCGTGCATATAAACTTCTCCGGAAGCGACGCCGCGGATACCGAAGATACCCTCCATCAGCTCTGTTCTCTGGGCTCCCACCAGACCGCCGAAGCCAAGGATTTCTCCTTTTCTTAAGGTAAAGCTTACATTCTGGAAAGAGTTTTCATGGATGGAGCACAAATTTTTCACCTCCATGATAACCTCTCCCGGCTTATTTCCCCTGGGCGGATAAACATTGGTCAGCTCACGTCCCACCATCTTGGCAATAATCTGGTCCGTTGTCAGCTCCGCCGCCGGCCAGGTTCCCACATACGTACCGTCCCGCATAACCGTAATGTCGTCTGCGATACGCTTGATTTCATCCATCTTATGGGAAATATATACCATGGCAACGCCTTTGTCCCGCAAATCGTTCATGATACGAAACAGCGCCTCCACCTCATTATCGGAAAGGGAGGAGGTGGGCTCATCGAAAATAACCACCTTCGCCTGCTGAGAAACCGCCTTTGCAATCTCCACCGACTGCATCTGTCCGATAGATAAGGTTCCGAGCTGCGCTTTCGGATCAAAATCCATCTTTACTTCCTTTAACCACTTTTCCGTCTCCGCATACATGGTTTTGTGATCAATGATTTTGATGGGGCCGAAATTTTTTGTCGGGAACCTTCCTAAATAAAGGTTCTCCCCTACGCTTCTTGCCGGTACCGGCTGCAGCTCCTGATGCACCATAGCAATTCCGTGCTTCATGGCTTCGTCCGGATTGTTTACCTCAATCTTCTGCCCGTCTAAATAAATCTCCCCGGCATCCATCTTATAAATACCGAAGAGGCATTTCATCAGAGTAGATTTTCCGGCGCCGTTTTCTCCCATCAGTGCATGAACTGTTCCAGGCCGCAGAGACAACTGTACATTGTCTAACGCCTTTACACCAGGGAAGGATTTGCAGATACCCTTCAGCTCTAGTTTATACTCAGCCATTTTTCTCCTCCTTTTATTCCTTTTTTATATCCATAAGAAAATGCGGGTGCCGTTTCCAACACCCGCACCGTTTTTCTGATTTTTACTGTAAAATTATTCCACCATGTCAAGAACTTCCTGTGCATTTTCGCCAGTAACTTTCACATAATCACAACCAATGTAGTACTCGTTTTTCTCACCGTTTAAGAAACGGATTGCTGCGTCTGCTGCACCGTGGGACTGTGCGAAGTGGTCATTGAATACCGTACCTGTCATAGTTCCGGAGATTACATTCTCAAGAGCCTCGGATAACGCATCTACACCTACAAGGAAGATATCCTCGCCTACGGTACGTCCGGCGGACTGAATTGCCTGTAATGCACCAAGTGCCATCGCATCGTTGTTACAGAATACAACCTCTACATCGTTGCCGTACTGTCCTAATGCGTTTGCCACGAGCTGCTGTGCCTGATCCTGCTGCCAGTTTCCTACCTGATCGGAAAGGCACTCAACCTCAAGACCAGCATCGGTAAGAGCTTTTACAGAGTACTCGGTACGATTCTGTGCGTCAATGTTCTCCGGGTCACCCTCGATCATAACGTACTGAATCTTGCCGTCGCCGTTTTTATCTACCGTCTCAAGACCCAGGTCTACAATCAGCTCACCCTGCATGGTTCCGGACTGTCTTGCGTCACATCCCACATAGGTAACGTCCCAGCCGTTATCTGCCCATCTCTGCTCCTCTGACTCATCCGGCTCGCGGTTGATGTATACAAGAGGAATATCTGCTGCAACTACCTTATCTGTAATTGTCTCTGCAGAAGAAGAGTTTACCGGGTTGATAATCAGCACATCCACACCCTGGGAAATAAAGTTATCAATCTGTCCGGTCTGGGTTGCCTGGTCGTTAGCGCCGTCTACAATGGTAATGTTATCTTTTGAGAAGCCCTGCTCTACCAGATAATTCTCAAGTTCTCCACGGAATAATGTCATAAAGTTATCAGAGAACTGATAAATACATACGCCGACTTTCTTGTCAGCTAAGTCACCTCCGGCTGCATCTGCCGCTGCGTCCGCCGTATCGGATGCCTCTGTGCCTGCCGGTGCGGCATCATCTGTCACTGCGTTGCTGGTGGTATCGGCACCGTTGGTGCCTGCCCCATTAGAGCTTGCTGCATTATTGCCGCCGCAGCCTGCCACCATTGCTGCAACCATTGTCATTGCAAGAAACACACTCACTACTTTCTTTTTCATATAAAAAAACCTCCCTG
>JAGAIK010000077.1 GCA_017626625.1 Roseburia sp. | reverse complement strand
GTAAAGGAAATCGCCTCCGCCGGAGTCATCCCGATTATAGTCGGAGGCGACCACTCCATCGCATTTCCGGAGCTGCTGGGCTACAAGGAAGCCATTGGCAAGGTTGCCATTCTTCATTTTGACAGCCATTCCGATACCGGATACCACGAAATGCCGCCGGAAGCACCGAGAGACCACGGCACCCCCTTTAAAGATGCCATCGAGCAGGACTGTATTCTCACCGAACATTCCGTCCAAATCGGTATGCGGGGACTGACCGGAGAGCTTTCCCGTGATTATGCCTATGCGAGAAACGCAGGTATGACCGTAATTCCGGCATGTGAGCTGCATGAAATCGGCATCAAGGCGGCGGCAGGGAAAATCCGGGAGATTCTCGGCGATGCCCCGGTATTTGTCACCTTTGACATTGACTTTTTAGACCCGGTCTATGCCCCCGGCACCGGCACACCGGAGGGCGGCGGCTTTTCCAGTTGGGAAGCCTTAGAGCTTCTACGTTATTCGCTGATTGGGAAAAATTTCATCGGCTTCGATTTAGTTGAGGTAAATCCCCAATATGACTCCGGTGATAAGACTGCCCAGGCAGGAAAACGTATTATTTTTGAATACCTCACTCTGCTTGCCTGCAGAAAGGCAGGCATTACAACATACGAGGATTTTGGTCGATAGGAGGACACAAGGATGGAAAAAGAAACATGCACAGGCTTTCGCACTTATAAAAGCCTTCCCTATAAATCAGATTTAAGCGCCTGTGACTATGTGGTCGCAGGTATCGGTTTTGACTCTGCCACCAGCGGCGCACCGGGCACACGCTTTGCCCCGGCTGCAATGCGCGGCTGCTACTGGAACAATATGGGCTACAATCAAAATCTTGAGGTGGACACCGGACTAGCGGTGGGTACAGATTACGGCGATATTGAAATTACGCCCGGCTATATTCTGCCGACCTATCACAAAATTACCGCCGCCCTGAAAGACTTCTTAAAATACGGCGTCATTCCGGTTATCATCGGCGGCGACCACTCCATTACTCTGCCGGAGCTGCGTGCCATCAAGGAATATTATGGTCCGGTTGCCTTAGTGCATTTTGACTCTCACCGGGACGTGCGCTGTACCGGTACCAAATATGACCACGGTACGCCATTTTCAAGAGCCGTGGAAGAAGGTCTTTTAGACTGCGAGCATTCCATTCAGATTGGTATGCGGGGCGGCTTCCACAGCGAGGAATATTATAATTTTGCAAAGGATAAGGGCATGAAGGTGATCCACGCCTACGAATTGCTGGATATGGGTGCTGACGCTGCCATTTCCGCTATCTTAGAACAGGTGGGTGATACGCCCTGCTTTATCACCTTCGACATTGATTTCTTAGACCCTGCCGCTGCTCCGGGCACCGGAACTCCGGTCGTCGGCGGTCCTGAGACTGCAATGGCAAGAAAGATAATCCGTGAAATCGGAACGAAACTGGACGTAAAGGGCTTTGATATGGTTGAGGTAGCCCCTGATATCGACTGCGGCGGCATCACCTGCCAGGCAGCCGACGGGATTATTGTGGATATGATTGGCACCATCGCTAAAAGAAAGCAGCTTGGCACGCTCCTCCGGGGCAACGGCATTCCCCTCTGTCCGGATACCGAAGAAAAGACAAAAGCTGCGGAAGCCGCAAACCTAAATGACCCGGAAAATAAATCCAGCTTTGCAAGCTCCGGTATCAAAACCTTTATGAGTTTTCCCTTTTCCAAAGATATCAAGGATGCGGACGCCGTTGTCTACGGAATGCCTTATGACTGCGCCACCAGCAATCGCCCGGGAACACGTTTCGCTCCCCAGGAAATCCGGAAATGCTGGGGCTTTTCCCCCTATGACATTGAATTTCAGTTCAATGCACACGAAAACTTTACCGGAGTGGACTATGGGGACTTTGAAATTCCTTATCAGGATGTGCATGAGACCATGCTTGCCGTCACCCACCAGCTTGACGAAATCTTACAGGAAACCGACGGCGTTACCATCGGTGTCGGCGGCGACCATGCCTTAACCTTCGCCGAGTTACGCTCTATGGAAAAGAAATACGGACCGATGGCATTCATTCATTTTGATTCTCACACCGACACCTGGGATTCCCCTGACGGCGACGGCAACTGCCGCATTACCCACGGCACTCCCTTCCGGCTCGCCATCAATAATGGCAGCTTAGATGCCTCCCACGGTATCCAGCTTGGTCTTCGCTCCGGCGGAAAGACCGACCATGACTTTGCCCTAAGCCACGGCATGACCATCATCAAGGCGCAGGAATTACATAAAATCGGCATGGAAAAAGCTGCGGAGCGCATCCGTGAGGTGGTAGGCGACAAGCCCGTTTTCGTAACCTTTGACATCGACTTTATCGACCCGGCTTATGCTCCCGGCACCGGAACGCCTATCATCGGCGGTTTCTCTACGGCAGACACCTTAAAATTGCTGCGGCTTGCCCTTCCCGGTCTGAATATCAAGGGTTTTGACTTAGTGGAGGTGGCTCCCCAGTACGATACCGGAAATATTACCACATTGGCAGGGGCACGCATTATTTCAGAATTTTTAAGTATTGCGTCTTATAATAAGAATGTCCTGAAGGTACATTAGACTTTTTCTAAAATAGAAACGCTGTCTGAGTAAAGGCAGCGCTTCTATTTTACTTCATTTTATAAACATAAATTCAGTTTTTCTTTTTAGATGAAAGTTCCGGGAACACCATGAGAAGCATTGTCACAAAGCAGGCACTTCCGCCCAGAAAATTAGAGATTGGCTCTGCAGCAAACACTCCGTTTGCCCCGAGATTTCCAACGTAGGGAAGCAGAAAGGTCAGTGGAACCACAATCACCACTTTACGAAGTAAGGAAAAGAAGATTGCCTGCTTCTTTTTATTGAGAGACTTAAATACAGTCTGTCCGCTATATTGCAATGCCTGAAAAATAAAAGCAAAGAAATAAATATGCAGTGCAGGTACCGCAACGGTTAGGAGGGAAGCGTCTTTGTTAAAGATTCCGATAAACATTTCAGGAAACAATAAAATCAGCACCCAGACCACTGCGGTATAGATAATTGCCAGCAGGGTCACAACCCAGATTGCCTTTTTGACGTTATCATATTTCCCGGCGCCATAATTATAGCTCATAACGGGAGAGGCGCCATCGGCGATGGCTAACACCGGGGTGTCCAGAATCTGGCGCACAGAATTGATAATCGTCATGGTAGAAATATAGATGTCTCCGCCGAAAGTTCCGAGCATCTGATTGCCGGCAATCTGCACCAGGCTGTTTGTACACTGCATGACAAAGCTTGCGCTTCCCAGCCCAATGATTTCAGCAGCATACTTTTTATGCAGGGAGGGCTTCTTCCAGTTCAGCCGAAGCTCCGCCCTGCTTCCTGTCAGAAATCGCATCACAAAAACCGCCGATAACATCTGGGAACAGAGCGTTGCCAGAGCCGCACCCTGCACACCAAACTGAAAAACAAAAATAAAAATCGGGTCTAAAACAATGTTCGTAACGGCTCCAAGAAAGACCGTAGTCATTCCAACATTTGCAAATCCCTGCGAATTGATAAATGGGTTCATTCCCAAGGCAACCATGGAAAATACGGTTCCCAGAAGATAAATTCGCATATAGGGCAACGCATACGGCAGGGAAGTATCGGAGGCACCGAACAAAATAAGGATAGGACGGCAGAAAATACTTCCCAGAATTGTCAAAGCTACTCCTGTTATCACAAGCAGGCAGAAGGAAGTATTCATGATTTTTTCCGCTTCTTCCTGATTGCCGCGCCCACGCTCAATGGAGCAGAGAGGCGCGCCTCCCGCCCCATACAAGTTGGTAAAGGCTGTGATAAGCGTAATAAACGGAAAGCACAGTCCGATGCCGCCTAACGCCAGAAGTCCCTCTCCGGGTATCCTCCCTATGTATATTCGGTCCACAATGTTGTACATCAGATTCAGAAGCTGCGCCACCAGCATAGGTGCTGCAACCCGCATGATATTCCGGGTAACGCTTCCCTTTGAAAAATCCACCTGTTTTGCCTTCATGCTGAATTTGCCCTTTCTATTGCTTATCCGTTATTTTCGGGACTTTTCTCATTTAACCAATTCCATTTCCATACAGTTCCATACTTCACCCATGCAATGATAGCTTTCTTTATTCTCCAATGTAACAATTTTAAAACCACAGGATTTATAGCATTCTATTGCAGCGGAATTATTTTCAAAAACTCCTAAAGATATTTTGCTTACCTTGACGAAGTCAAACGCATATTGAACCGCTAAAGAAATCATTTCTTTTCCATAGCCCTGTCCACGATTTTCATCATCCACAATAACAAACCACAGTCGGATTTCATTCAGATTATCGTTACCGGGAAACCGCATTGTAAAATGTCCTATGATACCTGTATCGTCAAAGGCTGTCATGCCCCAGATTTTATCGTTATTTTTATCCCTGTCGTAATACAAATTCATGTCCTCCGGGGTAATTGGATATGTTTCATAGCGGTCTGCGCTCCATTGTCGAAAAGCATATTCGCTTTTTAACCATTTTGTTATCGTCTGCGCATCACATGCCTTGTATGGTCTTAATCTCAACATCATGTGTACCTCCGTAAATTCTTTTGTCCACAGTGAAACAAATCGCTATTTTCTTACTCATTTTATAATTTCTTCTTGAGTTGCTCTATTATAAAAGCACTCGGAAATACATTCGGAATTTATTATTTCAAAAACCGTAGCCATACCCTGCGCCAATTTCTCATGAAGGAAACTATCTTTCTTTATCCATTTAACCTCTCCTTCTTCAGATGAACGAAGTTCCCCGAAAAATTCATTTGCACTGTACAGAAAAACAAAATATCTCGTTCCATCATCATTAATCCAATCATATATTCCGCGCATAATGGGATTCTTTATATGTAGACCCGTTTCTTCAAAAACTTCCCGCACAACGGCATCCGTTATTGTTTCGTTTTCTTCAATATGTCCCCCCGGAAACGTAACGCCACTATAATTTGGGCTAATTTTATATTGTACTAATATCTCATCACCATTAGAAACCTGGCACATGCCTGTTAAAATTACTTTTTGCGCTCTATCCATATTTTTTATGTCCTTTTAAATTTGAAATAAAAAAACTACACTGTTCACGATAAACTTAAATTTGTCTTTCCAAGTAATATTATAACAATTCTTAAATCATTGATAAAGGAACTAAATTATAAATAAATATCTAATGAATTTTGTGGAATATTCTACTGCTGTGTGATAAAATTTTGTTATCTAATACAAAAGATGATACATGCTTCGAAACAAAAACAATATTTAAAAATATGGCTCATTTGTATTCTTGGTATTCTCAATACCATAAACAGTCAACCTTAACAAAACAATATACTTAACTAGAGAACCGAAGGGGCGATATGTCAGTTGCCGAATATTTTGAAGGGAGCTGGTGCCAATGGTTACATATAGCGATTTATATACTTTTGTAATTATGCTTTGCGCTGTTATAACTCTTGTTGTTACGCTTGTGAAACGCAAAAAGTAACGCCCTCGGTCTGGTAAACTAAGGCGCTACTTTGGTTGTTTTAGCTGCCGACGGCTAGGGTCGATCTAGTCATCGGTTCTCTTGTTAAGTACATTATAGTAATATTTTGAAAATAATTCAACTGTTTTATTCGGCTTATCAAATTATAAAAATATATTTCTGTTGCTATCCAAAGTTTCTTACTATATTTACGAAAACATTGAAAAACACACACTATAAAATTAATGATAATTCCTATTTTTTTACATCAATTCTCTTTTTTGTCATCTAATCACAAACACATAAATGCTTGGAATAATTCCACCCAAAATCATTGATATT
>JAGAIK010000076.1 GCA_017626625.1 Roseburia sp. | reverse complement strand
CACACATCTTCTTCTTTTTATTATATCGGTATTTCCACGGAAAAATTTACACAGCCTCTAACACGTCCTGAAACTGCATCCGGTACAGTTCCGTGTAACGCCCGCCCTTTTTCAGCAGTTCCTCATGTTTTCCCATCTCCACAATCCTGCCTTTATCCATCACAAGGATTTTATCCACATTGACAATGGTGGAAAGCCTGTGGGCGATGACAATGGTGGTGCGGTTTTCCATCAACTGGTCTAACGCCTCCTGCACCAGCTTCTCCGACTCGGAATCGAGGGCACTGGTTGCCTCGTCTAAAATCAAAAGCTTCGGGTTGCGGAGAAATACCCTGGCAATGGAAATCCGCTGCTTCTGTCCGCCGGAAAGCCCGATTCCCCGCTCTCCCAACACGGTGTTCCACCCGTCCGGCGTTTTCATAATAAAATCATAGGCATTTGCCGCCCGCGCCGCAGCCTCCAATTCCTCCATGGTAGCGTCCGGCTTTCCGTAACGGAGATTTTCCTCGATGGTACCGGAAAACAGTATCGTTTCCTGAAATACCATTCCCATCTGCGCATATAAAGAATCCAGGGAATACTCCCGCAGCTCCTTACCCGCTATATAAATAGTTCCGCTGTCGGCATCATAAAATCTTGTCAAAAGATTGACTATCGTGGTTTTCCCGCAGCCGCTGGAACCCACTAAGGCTATCTTTTCTCCCTCCTGCACAGAAAAACTCACATCATCAATATTATGGATATAGCTGTGTTTGTCATACTGGAAAGAGACATGGCGAAACGCAATATCCATCCCGGCATTTTCCGGCAGTTTTGCCGCCTCCTTTTTCTCTACAATGTCCGGCTCCGTATCTAAAATCTCATAAACACGCTCAATGCCTGCCATACTTCTGGCATAGGTTACATTCAGCTCCGCAAACCGTCGAATGGGAGTGATAAAATATCCCAGATAAGAATAAAAGACAATCATATCGCCAATGCTCATATCTCCCTTTACAATAAACCCGGCGGCAAAGCACACCACCACGGCACAGATAATCTCCGAAAAAGAAGCCGTCAATGCCTCCCCTAAGGAAAAATAGCGGTTGACCTTTCGGTTATTGCGGTAAATAGACTCCGATATGTCATGAAATCTGTCTTTTTCCTGCTCTTCCATGCCAAAGAGCTTCACCACCGCAAAACCCGCCATCCGCTCCTGCATATAGCCGGAAATATCGGAAAACTCACGGAGTACTTTTTTGTTGGCTTTGCGGATACGGGCACGGATTTTTTTCGTGGCGATGACGGATAAAGGCAGGGTAACCGCTGCCACAATCGTCAATGGCACATTGATTCGCAGCATTAATACCAGATAGATGATTAACACAATCGAGTCAATCCAGATATTGGTCGCCACATTCCAGATAAATCCATGCACCTGTTCCACATCACTGTTGACTCTGGTGACTAAGCTGCCGGATTTATTTTCGTGATGAAACTGCGCCGACATTCCCTGCAAATGATTAAAGAGCTGGCAGCGCATGGTGTGCATGACCCGGTTCGACACTTCCGTGGAACCAGCCTGGCGGATAAATGCCGCCGGTATGTATATACAAATGTAAAGGCACAGCAAAATCAGCAGCCACTTATAAATCTCCGCCATTTTTTCCTCCGGGCTGAAAGGACTGCCGGAAACTAACACCACGTCCGTAAAATATTTCACCACCTGAGGCAGAACCAGGGGCACCGTCAGTTTTAAAACTCCCGCAACCGTAGAGGCTGCAATCAGATACCAGTAGGGCAGGATGTAGCGGATGGTACGCCATGCCGGGTGCATGTTCTTTTCTTTTTTCATGTT
>JAGAIK010000075.1 GCA_017626625.1 Roseburia sp. | reverse complement strand
GTGTGGATTGCATCGGATGCGGCATGTGTGTGGCATCCTGCTCCGGTCAGGCAATTTTCCTGGTGAATGAGACTTACGAGCCGGGCTTTGCCACGGTGACGCTGCCTTACGAGTTCCTTCCGCTGCCGGAGAAAGGCACAAAGGGCTCAGGCATCGGAAGAAGCGGCGAAAAAGTCTGTGAGGCGGAAGTGGTGGATGTTAAGACCTCTAAGGCATTTGACAAGACGAACTTGCTCACGATTAAAGTTCCTGCTGACATGGCAATGAAGGCAAGATTTTTCCGCAGTGATTCGGCATGTTAGAAAAAGAGAAAGCTGTGTTAAAAAGGATAGAGCAACCACTCGAAAGGAGAACGGAGGAAATTATGAGTACAATTAACGATAGAACAAAAGACCTTGGTCCCTACGTGCCGCAGCCCGATGACGATATGTTAATCTGCCGCTGTGAGGAAGTCACCAAGGGAGAAATCAGAAAAGCGGTACATGACGGAATGTTTACCATCACAGAAATCCGCAGATATTTAAGAACCGGCATGGGGCTTTGCCAGGGACAGACCTGTGCAAAGTTAGTGAAACGGATAGTGGCGCAGGAGCTTCACTGTTCCCCGGACGAATTAGAGCCGGCAGGCGCAAGGGCGCCGATGCGTCCCATCGAAATGCGGGTATTTGCAAATGAGGCAAAGGAGGGAGCGGAACATGAGTAATCAGGCAGAGGTAATTATTATCGGCGGCGGTATCATCGGATGCGCCACAGCTTATGAGCTGGCGAAAAAGAAAATTTCCGTCATTGTATTAGATAAGGACGACAGCATTGGAAACGGCGGTTCCAGCAGAAACGGCGGAGGCGTCCGCCAGTCGGGACGTGACCCAAGAGAGCTTCCCCTTGCCATGTATGCGGTGGAAAACCTCTGGCCGAATTTGTCGGAGGAACTCGGAATCAACGTGGAATACCATAAGGAGGGAAACCTTCGTCTCGGAAAAACAGAGCGCCACTTAGAGATTTTGCAGGGCTTGACGGACCGTGCCACGGCATTGGGCTTAGATGTGAAAATGATTGACGGAAAAGAGGTCAGGGAAATCAATCCCTATCTCAGCGATGAGGTAATCGGGGCAAGCTGGTGCGCTACCGACGGTCATGCGAATCCCCTGCTGGCGACACTGGGCTACTATAGACAGGCAAGGGCTTTGGGCGTAAAATTTTACACCGGAGAAGACGTGGTGGCAATTAAAAAAATCAAAGGGGTGGCAAGACAGGTCATTACGAAGAAAAATGTTTTTGAGGGAGAAAAAATCATTCTCGCCGCAGGCTACGAGAGCCGTGCCATTGCGGCAACGGTGGGGATTGATGTTCCCATGAGCAATGAACTGATTGAAGCGTTGGTGACGGAGGCGGAGCCGAAAATGTTCCCTCAGATGCTCGGAACGGCAGACGCGGACTTTTACGGACATCAGACCGACCACGGCTCTTTCGTATTCGGCGGCGCTTCCGGTTTTGAGGCAAAGAACAAGGATAACGGGAAAATGATTACCAACAGCAT